>JBGGMQ010000832.1:0-4077 GCA_041287975.1 Verrucomicrobium sp.
CAATGTCGCTTCCCAGAAACCCGTCAGAAGGCTGCCAAACCGCCTGAGACACCCACGGTTCCCACCAACAACCAACGAACTCCAACGCCCAACCCACGACAGTTTCTTCAGCGCACTCCCCATCACTCACCCCCCAACCGAAACTCCGGATTAAACGCATACTGCGTATCCGCCCCAATATCCCGGCACAGGTCTGCGATCTGCTCCAGCAGTTTCGCGATGTACATCAGCTCCAGCAGCGCATTCACCTTCTCTTCATTTTCATAGGGGATCGTCTTTGTCACGAAGTCGCCGTATTCCTTGGCCTTCCGCATGAGACGGCTGTGAGCGTTTTGCAGGTAGTTGGGTGAGAGTGCCTCGTTGTTCAGAAACGAATCGATCACCTGGCGTTGGAAGCGGGCGCTATCGGTAAACAAGGAGCTCAGAGTTCCCGCATCAGGCATCGCCGTCATATGCTGCAACTTCCTTGCCCGTCGAGCTATAGCCACGGCTTGATCGGCGATACGCTCCAGATTGACGCTGATCTTGATGCTTACCACCACAATGCGCAAATCCAGCGCCACGGGTTGGAAACGCAGGATCAGATTCGTAGCCTCGGCGCTGATCTCGCGTTCCAGAATGTCGATTTCCGCATCATCCGCGATTGCGCGATTGCAATGATCCACGTCATGCTCAATCAACCCCGTCTGGGCATTTCCCAAGGTGCGCTCTGTCAGGGCCGACATCATCAACACCTTTTCACGCAGAGAGCGGAGAGCCCCGTCGAACTGGGAGGAAATATGCGGTCTGTAGGGCTCGGGCTTGGGCATGGGCTGGGGGAGAGGGGCAGCAGGACGAAACGAAATCAACAACAGCCAGCACCCGTCAT
This sequence comes from Verrucomicrobium sp., assembly GCA_041287975.1. Lineage (GTDB taxonomy): Bacteria > Verrucomicrobiota > Verrucomicrobiia > Verrucomicrobiales > Verrucomicrobiaceae > Verrucomicrobium. Next base: position 869 of record JBGGMQ010000832.1, read on the forward strand.
GCTCAAGTCGGAGCCAAGGCGACGGCGAGTGTTGCTGACCTGTTCGATAACGGAAACCTGCGGGTGAAAGGAAGCCGCAGATTGTGATTCTTTCGTCACCTCACCGAATGCCTCACTGGCATCGATGGGGGCCTAGGCCTCCTTGGGCACTCCTTCCAGGCGCTGCACCGCCTTCAGCAGCCCCACCATTTTTAATCCCTGCGGCGCACGGGCACCGCGCTCCCACTTCACATAGGTTTCATAACCGGTATTGAGAGCCTCGGCCATTTCCCTTTTGGAAAGCCCCAGTCTTCCGCGTGCTTCCCTGAGTGTCCTGCCGACCTCTTCTTTGGGAGTTTCGATTTCCATTTTTGCTTGCGGGATGAGTGACTGGGTGATGAGGGGGATGGTGGAGGGGTTGAACGTTCAATATCGGAAATAGTTGGATGAAAAGCCGTATTTTATTTCAAAGGAGAAAATTCCATACATTTCCGGATTGTGAGAGGGGGACAGCCATCGTAACGTCCTCGAAACAACACCCAGGGTGGCAGGTCAGGTTGCCTGCCTTTTCAGTTCGTCACTTCGCGACACTTGATTTTCCCAAAGTCTCAGCGACTCGGTTGCTTCAGAGCCTGTCCTGAATCTCATTCGCCCAACGAGGTCGTTTTAGGGTGCCTGAGGCTGCACGGTTTCCTCAAATGTCATTGCGCCAGACCTGTCCCCAGCTGGTGGCATTGTTTCCTGACAGAATTCCCACTGACAGACATCGTCAAGTTAGCCAAGCTCTTCAGAAGTACATGAGATTCCATACCCCCAAAGAATCGTGGCAGTGGAGCAAAGCCCTCTGGAGCCATTTTTGGAACTCGCGCATGAAGCGTGCCCAGTTGGAGGCGGCCCAACTTAAGAAGTTCCGCCGACTGGTCGCCCAAGTGCTGCCCAAGTCCCCCTACTACAGTCACATCATCAAGGAGCGGGGTATCGATGCCAAAACCTGTGTGCCGAGGGATTTCCCGCTCCTGACCAAGAGCGATGTCAGCAGGCACTTTGATGACATCGTCACAGACCGTACCATCACGCGGAAGGGTATTGCCGACTTCCTCGCACGGTCAAAGAATCCCCGGGAGCTCTACGAGGGGCGCTACCATGTGCTTCACACCTCGGGCACCTCTGGCTCCATTGGTTACTATGTCTTCTCTCACGGCGACTGGATCAAAGGCGTCAGCCAAGTCGCCCGCGCTTCTCATTTGCAGTACCGCAAGCGTGTCGCCTTCGTCGCCGCCACACGAGGTCACTTTGCCGGCGTCAGCCTCATGCTGGCCGGCAATGAAGGCACCAACTCCTGGTTCTATGACGTTCGCACCTACGACGTCGGCCAGCCGCTCGATCAGATCGTCGCCGAGCTGAATGAATTCCAGCCGCACACCCTCTCCGGTTATGCCGCGATGCTGAAGGTCCTCGGTGAGGCCCAGGAGCGCGGTGACCTCCGCATCCACCCTGTCGAGCTTGGGAATGGCGGAGAGCCTCTGCTGCCGGATGTGAAGGCCTTCCTGGAGCGGGTCTTTGGCGTCAAGGTCTTGAACGGCTATGCCTCCAGCGAGCACCTCTACATGGCGATGACATTTAACGGCACGGAAGGCCTGCATCTGCTGGAGGATGATCTCATCTTTGATCTGGCACCCGACCACACCGCCGTTACCAATCTCTTCAACGAGACGCTCCCTCTCATCCGCTACCGGATGGATGACGTTCTCGTGCCGGATACCGAGACGCCCAGCCGCTTTCCCTACACTCGCATCCGCAACATCATCGGTCGCCACGAGAACGCACTCGTCTTCACCAACGGGGCAGGCCGCGATGATTTCATCCACCCCATCGTCATCGCTGAACTGGTGGTCCTGGGACTCAACGCCTGGCAGATCGTGCTGGAGAGCAAGACCTCCTTCCGCTTTCGTGCCCGCCTGGAACCCGGCCAAACCTCCGACGAACAATCCGCCACGCGCCAGCGCATCCATCGTACGCTGGACGCCCTGCTTGCCGAGAAGGACATGGGCAACGTCTTCTACGAGATCGAGGAGGTTGACACTCTGGAGATCGACCCCGTCACCGGCAAATTCCGGCTCGTGGTGCAGGAGGCACCGAGGGAAAGGATGCTGGTGTAGGGAGAAGGGGCGCGGCTGGGATGAGAGATGACGTCTTTCCCAGCCTCCAAGAGTATCTAGGAAATTACCCTGGCAGGGCTCCCGTTGCCATCTTTCCCAAAATGGATGCGTCCACGTCGCCAGACGAGGACGGACGTCCATTGATCGGCATTGCTCGCAGAGGGGCAGAAAAATCCCCGCCACCGGTCACACTTCCCGCCCTCACCTCGTCATGAGGGTTGTTATGAGCACCACTACCACCACCACTGCCGCAATCCCCGCCACTACCAGCCCGATCCCAACCTCAACGGATCCCATCAACGCCTCCCGGCAATACCTTCGCGCCTTCGGCCAGCATTACGACTACGATGTGTCCTATGTCGAAGAGCTGCTGGAGGCTTCACCCGGCGCGTTCCAGGCATTTGAGGGGGCCATGGCCACAGGTCAGTATCGCAAGGCGGCCCCGCTTGAGCTTCTGGCCCTCGTCAAGCTCACCGCCACCCGGGTGGAAGACTGTGGACCGTGCACCTTGCTTGGGGTCAAGATGGCCCGTGAAGCCGGCGTGGCTGAAACCGTGATTCAGGGAGCTCTTCACCGTGGCAGAGGTCTCCCTCCGGAGCAGCTGGAGGTGCACCAATACGCCCACGCTGTAGCGGCCAATGAGCCGCTGGATCCTGAGTTTCTCTCCCGCCTCAAGTCGCGCTTGGGGGCGGAGGTGATGGCAGAGCTTGCCGTGGCCATCGTCGGAGCCCGCATCTATCCCACGCTGAAGCGGGCCATGGGGCATGCCAGCAGTTGTTCGTTGATTCCAGAGCTGGTGGCTTAACGTAATTCACACAGCATACCGTCTTCCATCCGATGAAAAACCTGGACCCTCATGTTGAGGCCTTTGAATCAAATCGCAGTGTGCTCACTGGGGTCGCCTATCGGATGTTGGGCTCGGTGAGCGACGCTGAGGACATGGTGCAGGAGGCGTGGCTGCGCTGGAGTGCGGCGGATGCCTCCACCGTCGCCGCGCCCAGGAGCTGGCTGCTCACCGTGGTCAGTCGCTTGTGTCTGGACCGGATGAAATCCGCCCGCGTGCAGCGGGAG
>JBGGMQ010000833.1:0-4266 GCA_041287975.1 Verrucomicrobium sp.
CTCTTGCGATCCCCCAATTCCTATTTTCCGATGCAATATTGCTTGGTCGTCCGGGGGCCGTAAGAAGTGCTGGGTGTCGGGGTGCTTGATCGGCCTGCGGGACTTCCGCAGGATGCAGAAGTCAGCACGCTGGAAGCGCGCGGTCCCCACTGACGAGAAGGCACGTGATGGCGGCAAGGCGGGGCGATCTCAAGGTCGCCTGGGTGAGCGGAAGTTGGTGGGCTTCGCTTATGGTTGGAGTGTTTGGCTGTCTGGTGCGGTCATCGGCGACGGGGACGTCGCCACTCCTTGGGCTGGGGTGCGCTTGGGTGGGGGGGGAAGAAGGCGTCAGCGGCATTTCATGCCTGGCGTCTGGAGTCTTCCAGTCTTGTGTCTCCTGCGAAGCGGGAAAAACTTCGCTCCTCACTGAACCTTTTTTCCGCCAGAATGCACGTTGTCATCAGAAGGCTGGAGGGTGGTGCTCTTTTTGACTGCGATTCCGCCTTTTGCCCGTTCATTTGTCACTCCGTTCATCTTTGTGGAATCTGCCCCTCACCCGCCTTTGCTTGAGCGTCTCTTCAGTGAGAGTGCGGGGGATCTTCTGCGCTACTTCATCCGTCGTCATGGGGCGGGGGAGGGGGCGCAGGACTTGGTGCAGGAGACGTTTCTCCAGATGGCCCGCAGTCTGGAGGATGGCCGCACGCTGGACTGTGCCCGTGGGTATCTCTTTGGCATCGCCCGGCGCATCAGCCAGGCGTCCTGGAGCCAGCGGCAGCGGGATCAGAGTGTGGTGCTGCCTTTTGACCCTGTAGTCGTGGAATCTCATGCTGCGCCTGACCCCATCTCCCAGGATGACCGGATCACGGCTGCCCGTGAGACCATTGCGGGTCTGGAGCCGCTGCAGCGGGAGATTCTGGATCTGCGCTTTTCACAAGATCTCTCCTACGCAGAGATCGCCCAGGCCTTGGGTGTTCCCATAGGCACGGTTCGTTCCCGATTGCACAATGCGATCGCCCTGCTGCGTCAGCGACTGGTCGCTGATGAGGCTTAATCAGAGCCCTTGAGACGCTCTTCACTTTCAAAAAAATTCCATTTAACCCCTTTTCCTGAATATGAACACTCCTGAACTCCAAGCCCTGCTGGTGGACCACCACCTGGGCGAACTTAGCCCGGAGGTGACGGCTCTCCTGGAGGCTTACCTGGTCAGCGATCCTGCAGCACGGGCGGAATCGGCCAGAATCGAGGAAACTCTGGGACTGACCCGACGGGCGGTGGTGGAGCACCCTGAGCTGGTGTCTCTGCCACTGGCGGCAGCTGTGTCTCCGAAGGAAGTGGCTCCTGAGAAGGCCAAACAACGGAAGCCGATGCCGGCCTGGCTGAAGGTGGCGGCGGCACTGACGCTGGCGGCGCTGACTGGCTCCGGCGGATACCTGGCAGGTGGCAGCAAAGCGCGGCTGGAGGCGCGAGCTGAGTCGAAATCGCAGGCGCCTGCGGCAGGGCCGCAGCAAAGCCGGCCGACGACGGACCGTGCGGTGCTGGTGGCGGTGGTGGACTCTGGCAAGAGCAGCCCCTGGGCGCAGTACCGGGTGGAGCGGCAGGGGCAGGGCTCGGGCCTGCAGATCACGCGGATCGGGAAGTGATCACCAGGAGTCGTTCCAGGGATCTGGAAGTTCGATGAAATTTCATTCCCATTTTCTATATTAATCATGAAAACACTTTTTCAATTCTTTGGGTTGATGCTGACGCTGGTGCTCACCAGCTGCCTGCCGTATGAGCGTTTTTGGTGGTCGCCGGATGGCAGCCAGGCCGTGGTGAAGACGAGTGAGGGTCTGCACCTGGTGAAGCCTGGGCAGCCGCTCGGGGCTCCTTTCCAGGCGGGAATGGCAGAGGGCTTCCCCACCAGTGCGTCCTGGCTGGCGGACGGCAGCGGCTTTGTGATCGTCCAGGGGCGCAGGGTGAAGACCTGGGCGGAGGCCCGCACTTTGCTTCCTGAAACCGAGGTCGCCGAGGTGGAGCGTCTGTCTCGAGGAGTGCCGGGACTGGTGGAGTCCATGGTGGCCATGGCTGGGAAGGCAGAGTCTGCCTCTGACGTGATGAGCCGCTCCCCGCTGGCCCAGGAGAAAGGGATGGGCGTGGCGGCGCTGTACTGTGCCTATGAGCGGGACAAGGCCTCATTTGAGGCGGCTCTGCTGAAGATCGATGCCGGGGCGGAGATCCTGAGCGACATCCCCAAGGACCTGGGTTACGAGGTTTACGAAATAAAGCTGGTGAAGCCAGGCGTGGCTGTGGGAGAGAGGGCGATCGTTCGCAGCCTCCGGCCTCTACTGAGTGCCCGGGTGAGTCCGAAGTTTGATCACGTGGCGTATCTCCGCTTCCTGGAAAAGCAGGAAGTCTCCGGGGTGGAGGTGTGTGCCTTCTCCCGTGAAAGCGGTGCGGCAACTGTCGCTCCGGTGGAGATCGCGGGTGGGGTAGGCGGGAGCTATGGGTGGACGCCGGATGGGCAGTCGCTGGTAGTGACCCGCCCCTTCTCCGGCAAGGATGAACTGGTGCAACGCATCCAGAGTCTGCGGCTGCTGGATGAAAAAGGGGCGCTGATCCCACAGGAGGATCGGGTCATCGTGGATCTCGCGCTGAGTGTGATGCCAACCCAGGCGCGGCTGGAGGTGCTGCCAGATGGGCGCATTCTGTTTGCGGCGCTCCCTGCAACTTTGCCGGTAGCGGGGACGGGGCCGGACCTGGAGCCGATCCTCTACACGGTGCAAGGCAATGGTGAAAATCTCCGTCCTGTGCCGGCGGCCCCGGGCGCACTGCCGGTGGATCTCTCCTGGTTCGTGGCCTCACCTGATGGCAAGCGCGTGGCTGTGGTGGAGAGCGGAACGGATGTGGTGGCCGTGCTCGAGCTGGAGACCGGCAAGACGGAGGTAATTTCCCTGGCGCATGACCTCTGGCGCTGCCGCACTTTGCCCTCCTGGAAGTCTAACACGGAGCTCACCTTTGCCGCCTTGGACAAGAGCGGGACCCACCCGCAGTGGATGATCTGGAGCGTGGATGGCAAGACGCGGGTGCTGAGCGAGGGATGGGCTGATGCGGCGATGGGGGAATGGTTGGAGAAGCAACAAGCGGACAAGAAGGCCGAATTATGAATTATGAATGCGGAACTGCGTGGCGTTGATGGATGAGAAGTTTGGATGTTGGTGCTGAAAACTTAAAACTTGAAACTGAAAACTTCCGTCCCCATGCCCGCACGTAGTTTCCATTTAACCATGCTGAGCCTCGCCGCAGCTGCCGGTGTGGCTGCCGCAAGCGATGGAGACGGTGTGGACTTCTTTGAGAAGCGGATCCGGCCGGTGCTGGTGGAGCAGTGTTATGAGTGCCACTCGGTGAAGGCTGGGAAGGCGAAGGGGGGGCTGCAAGTGGATACGCGGGAGGGTATGAGGCTTGGGGGAGACACGGGCGCGGCGGTGGTGCCGGGGGATCCGGCGCACAGCCTGCTGCTTGCGGCAATCTCGCATGCGGAACCGGACCTGGCGATGCCGCCGAAGAAGCCAAAACTGAGCTCTGGTGTGATCGCGGACTTTGAGGCCTGGATTCGCGCTGGAGCCGTGGATCCCCGCGAGAAGCAAGCAGAGGCTGCGACTTCGGGCACGATTGACCTGGAGGCTGGGCGCAAGTTTTGGAGCAATCGGAAGCCTGTGGCAGGTGCGATGCCGGAGGTGAAGAACGCTGGGTGGGCGGTGCGGTCGCTGGATCGCTTTGTACTGGCGCAGTTGGAGGAATCACACCTGGAGCCTTCGCCAGATGCGGCACCTGCGGTTTGGTTGCGGAGGGTGCACTATGATGTAACCGGCCTGCCGCCTTCCCCGGAGGAGACGGCGGCCTTTGTGCCGGGATGGCCGAGAGCGGCGGGGGAGTCTCCGGCGGCATTGGAAGCGTACCTGGCAGCCACGGTGGACCGGCTGCTGGCGAGTCCCCGCTTTGGAGAACGCTGGGGCCGGCACTGGCTGGACGTGGCTCGGTTCGCGGAATCAAACGGTCGCGAATCGAACCTGGCCTTTCCGCATGCGTGGCGGTACCGGGACTATGTGATTGATGCCGTGAATGCGGACGTGCCGTATGACCGCTTTCTCACGGAGCAGCTGGCCGGGGACCTCCTGCCAGCGCGGGATGATGCGGAGCGGGCGCGGCTGCTGGTGGCCACGGGTTTCCTCGCACTCGGGGCCAGGGGACTCAATGAGATGAGCAAGGAGCAGTTCGCCGCGGATCTGGTGGATGAGCAGGTGGACACGG
>JBGGMQ010000834.1:0-3952 GCA_041287975.1 Verrucomicrobium sp.
GGCCGTCAGTGAGAGGTTCACCGAGGAACGGTCCAGCACACGAAGCACCACGCTCTCGCCATACTGCGTCGGCAGTGTAGACACACGCATGTCCACAGGACGATTGTCCACGACGGTCATGATACGACCATCCTGAGGCACCCGTCGCTCAGCGATGTTCATGTTGGACATGACCTTGATGCGGGAGATCACCGACATGGCCAAGTGCACCGGCGGAGGAGCCATTTCATACAGCGAGCCGTCCACGCGGTAGCGAATCTTGAACTCGTGCTCGAAGGGCTCAAAGTGAATGTCCGAGGCCTGCTCCTTGATAGCCTGTTCAAGCACAAGGTCCACAAAACGCACGATGGGGGCGCTGTTCGCCTCTGCTTCGATGCTAGCCCGGTCCCCCGGCTTGGAGGTCACTCCCAGCTGGCCGAAGATGTCCTGAATGCTTTGCGTGCCGCTACCGTAGTTCTTGTCGATCAACGCCTGCACCTGCTGCTGGCGAGCCACTACAGGGATGATCGGCTTGCCCAGACCGAAGCGAAGGTCCTCAAGGAGCTGGGGGTTGAGCGGATCTGTAAGGGCAACATAGAGGCCATCTGGACCCAGCTGAACCGGCAGGGCACCGCAGAGACGGGCCATGCCAGCCGGAATCATCTGCAGTACTTCTTTGCTGGGCTCAAAGGTCGTGAGGTCGTAGTGTTCCGCCCCAATTTCCTCCGCCACCAGAGCCCAAAAATCATCCTGGGTGTTGAAGAGCCCGTATTCCACCAAAAGATCCACGGGGTCTTTGCCCGTGGTTTTGTGGTCTGCCAGAATGTCCGAAGCCTGCCCGTCATCGAGCATGCCCCGGTTCGTCAGCATATCCACCACGCTTTGCGCTGTCATCGTAATATAGAGTCTTGAGATCCGTTGTTCTTAAACTGTCAGTCCCGGCAGGCGGACGGCCTAGTTGGCGTCAGACATGGTGGATTCGATCACTTCCTCCGCCGTGGTCATGCCCGCCAGCACCTTGCGCACGCCATCTTCACGCAGGGTGCGCATACCCAGCTCACGCGCCTTGCGCCGCAGGACTGGGGCAGGCAGTTGCTGGTTGATCATGCCCCGGACTTCGTCGTCCATCTTGAAGATTTCCACGATGGAGAGACGTCCACGGTAGCCATTCATACGGCATTTGGGGCAGCCTGCCGCATCCATGACCGTTGCGCCGTAGGTCTGGGAGGCATCCAGCTGCAGAGAGCGCAGCTCTTTCTCCGTCAGTGATCCGGGCGTCTTGCACTCTGGGCAAAGCTTGCGGACGAGACGCTGGGCCTCGATGGCACGCACGGAGGAGGCGATCAAGAAGGGCTTGATGCCTATGTCCACCAGACGTGAAACGGCGCTGGGCGCATCATTCGTGTGCAGGGTGCTGAACACCAAGTGACCTGTAAGGGACGCGTTGATGGCGATGCTCGCCGTCTCCATGTCTCGAATTTCCCCCAGCATGATGATGTTGGGCGCCTGACGAAGCATGGCGCGAAGGGCTGCGGCGAAAGTCATGCCGATGTCTTCCTTCACCATCACCTGGTTGATGCCAGGGAGCTCGTATTCCACGGGGTCTTCCACCGTGATGATCTTGCGGTCAGGACGGTTGATGAAGTTCAAGCAGGCGTACAGCGTCGTCGTCTTGCCTGAACCCGTAGGGCCGGTGACCAGGATGATGCCGTCTGGCAGGGTAATCAGCTTTTCAAAGGACTCCTGGTCATCCGAAAGGAAACCAAGGTCGCTCAAGCCCAGCCGCAGGGAGGACTTGTCGAGAATACGCATGACCACGCTCTCGCCATTGCTGGTGGGGATAATGCTGACACGCAGATCCAGTTCCTTGTCCTGGAACTTCAGCTGGATACGACCGTCCTGCGGGATGCGCTTTTCATCGATGCTCATCGTCCCTGTCATGATCTTCAGACGGGCAATGATGGAGGAGTGCAGCTTCTTCGGGTGGTGCTCTACGTCGTGCAGTACACCGTCAATGCGGTAACGGATGCGCAAATCCTTCTCCATCGGCTCGATGTGAATGTCCGAGCCACGGTTTTTGAAGGCTTCCATCAGCGTGCTCGTGACGAGACGAATGATGGGGGCGTCTGTGTCGGAGCTGCCATCCATCCCCTTCACCACGGTGCCGGCCATTTCGCCGTCATTCCCGTAGATCGTGCTCGTGAGAGAGCGAATGGAGCCCGGCGTGGTGCAAATGAAGTCGATTTCCGCCTTCAGGACGTGCGGAAGGGCATCCAGCGTCTCGAAGTTGTTTGGATCGCTGATGGCGATCTGAAGCCGCCCATGCTCAAAGCCGATGGGAATGATCTTGTAGCGACGTGCAATATCCTCGGGCACGAAGTTCTTCAATTCAGGCGAAAGCACGTACCCCGTGAGGTCGACGAATTCCATACCGGAGTTCACCGCCATGGTCTGGGCCACATCCTCTTCAGAGATGACCCCTCCTTTGATCAAGCCCTCAATGAGGGTCTCAGAGGGTTTCTTGGTCGTGCGGGCGTGGTGGAGATCCTGCTCGTTCACCATCCCGGATTCCCGGAGAAGTTCGAGCAAAAAGTCTTCGTTGGAATACATGAATGACGAGGCGGTGGCAGTGAATAATTCGGAAATAGAACCTAAGGCGCGCCAGATTACCCCGCCCGGACTTTTCGTGTCAATACTCTCGGGTTTTTTTGGCAAAATCTTGAGAAATAGGGCGCTGCAACGCCGTTCGAATGAGCTGCGCACCGCATCGCCATCCTCCTGCAACCTATGTCCCCACGCACTTTCCTGATCTCAATCGGCACTCTTGTGTTTACCTTGTGTTCTGTGTCGGTCCATGCCCACGAGGCAGGTCAGCAAATGGTGGACACGGCCACAGCTCTGCTAGCCACACTTCCTGCGGAAACCAAGGCCAAAATCCAGTTCCCTTTTGACTCAGAGGAGCGCTTTAACTGGCACTTTGTCCCCAAAGAGCGCAATGGTCTTTCCTTTAAAGAGATGAGTCCTGAGCAGCGACTGCTCGCCCAGGGACTGCTCACTACCGGGCTGAGCTACCGCGGCTATGTGAAGGCCACGACGATCATGAGCCTGGAAGAGGTTCTCTTTGGCATTGAAGGGGCAGACCCCGCCAAGCGAGATGCGGCCCGCACCCGGCGCGACCCGGAAAAGTACTTCGTGAGCATCTTCGGTGAGCCGACCATGAAGGGAGTCTGGGGCTGGAGGCTGGAAGGACACCATCTCGCCTTGAACTTCACGGTGAAAGACGGAGATCTCTTCCGCTCCACACCGTGCTTCTTTGGCTCCAACCCAGGGCAGATCCTCCAAGGCCCCCGCGCTGGCACCCGCCCGCTGGCCGCCGAGGAAGAACTGGGCCGGAAGCTGGCGACCATGCTCAATGAGGAGCAGTGGAAGAAGGCACTCATCCAGGAAACCGCCTTCAAAGACATTATTACCGGCGCCCAGAGGACAGTGAGCCCCCTCTCACCCTCCGGGATCAGCGATGTTGACCTGAATGCGGAGCAGAAGGAGTTGCTTCAGACCCTGATCAAGGAGCACCTCTTCCGCATCCGCCCTGAAGTGGCCGAAGCTGCCTGGAAAGAGATCCAAACCAGCGGACCCGTCAATTTTGCCTGGGCGGGCAGCAAGGAGCCTGGCAAAGGCCACTATTACCGCGTGCAGGGCAAGACCTTCTTGCTGGAGTACGACAACACTCAGAATGATGCCAACCACGTGCACTCCGCCTGGCGCGACTTTGACTCCGACTTTGGAGTCGACCTTCTGGGAGAGCACTTGAAGACAGCCCATCAAGGGCAATAGCACCCACTCCCGGCGCTTCTGACCCCCTCCCTAAAAGGCCGGCCCACACGGCGAGAGCGGCCTAAGCCATGAACTGGGGCCTCTTCCGCCTTCTCCGTAGCGCCATCACAGAGGCACCCAGCATCATCAACACGGCTCG
>JBGGMQ010000835.1:0-2939 GCA_041287975.1 Verrucomicrobium sp.
TGCGGGCCCAGCTCCCACTCCCCGCGGGCACGGGGCTGCTCGTGCGCAGCGTCGTTCCCGACAGCCCCGCAGCGAAAGCGGGACTGCAAAAGAACGACGTCCTCGTCCGGTTGGACGACCAGATCCTCGTGAATTCCAGCCAGCTGCGCACTCTAGTTTCCACCCGCAAGGATGGAGATGCCGTAAAGCTCGCCCTTCTTCGCCAGGGCAAAGAGGTTGTGTCCGAAGCAAAACTGGGCACGCGCAATGGAGGGGATGACGCTTGGGATCTGGCCACCGTAATCACGGGAGGCAACCCTCAAGACAACGCCTGGGCCTCCACGGCATTCGTGAAGCCCTTCGTTCTCCAATCAAGAGCACTCGTGGTCGATCCTGAAGGCAATGTCGTCCACGTGCCTGCACCCACGCTCCCCGCCGAGGAATTGACCCGTCTGCAGGAAGAACTGAAAAAGGCAGGGGTAAGCGGTGATGTCTCCAAGGAGGTCGAGCGCACCCTCGCCGACGTGAGGCGCCAGCTCGAGGAAAGCAAAATCCAGTTGGAGCAGAACAAAAGCAAAACGCTGAAGCGGCTCGAGGAAAGTGCAGAGGAACTTGCTGGTGCCCTGCAACGCGCCAAGGAGGCCATGGAGAGAACCAAGGCAGAAGCGCAGGGGAAGATGCGCAAAATGGAACCGCTGCGCAAAGGTGTGCCGGCGCCGGCAGCGGCCCCAGTGCCAACGGTGCCCGCAGTCCCACCCGTGGCGCCTTCGGCCCCCGTTCCACCGATCGAGCCAGGAGCCTTGTAGCTCGGCAGCCTGCATCACCTGGCCGGGCCTATTCCCTCACCGGCTCGCGCCAGGCTTCTTTCATATAACCCTCCAGTTCGGTGACCAGTTCGGGTTTAAGGGTGGCGAGATTGTTCTGCTCTGCGGGATCCTCCTCCAGATTGAAGAGTTGTACTTGCAGCGACTTGGGCACGCCTCCCTGCTGGGCTGCGGCGTTCTTCTTCTGGCGGCCACCCGTGTTGAGGTGGATCAACTTCCACGGCCACTTCAACACGGCCTTTTTTCCGCCCTGTTCATTGAAGTCCCAGAAAAGGTACTTGTGCTCCACCTGGGGTCCGCCGTTGCCTTTCAGAGTGGGGACAAAGGAAATTCCGTCGGTCTCTCCTTCCACTTTGGTCCCGGCCAGCTCGGCCACAGTGGGAAGCAGGTCCTGAAAACCGGAGACGTGCTCACTCACCACGCCGGGCTTGATCGCGGAGGGCCAGCGGGCGATGAAAGGCACGCGAATGCCGCCATCCGTCATGCTGCGCTTGATGCCGTTGAACCCACCGTTGGAGTCAAAGAAATCCGAGCTGTGCAATCCCTCAGCGTGGGGGCCGTTGTCACTGGCAAACATGACCATGGTATTTTCATCCAACCCCAGCTTCTTGAGCGTGGCCACCACGCCTCCCACCTGGTCGTCGATGAAGCGCATGGCACTGGCGAAGCCCTTCTCAACATCCGGCCAGTCCTTCTTCTCAAATTCTCCATACGATGGCACCTCCATGCCGTGCTTCTGGGGGGAGTCCTTGCCTGCCTCATTGTTGGCGTGCGGCATGTTCAGCGCATAGTACACAAAGAAGGGCTGCTTCTCCCCTGCCCGTGCTTGCAGGTATTTCTGAAGTTCATCTCCGATCACTTGCGGGGCCCACTGTTTCCGGCCTTCGGCTGTGGCAAAGCCAGTGTCTTCATGTCCCGACTTTCTGCTTCCCGGTGCCGTGATATTTGGCAGAGGTTCCCGCTTGCCATTGCGGACCAGGTAGGTGGGATAGAAATTGTGCGCGTGGCTCGTGTCCACATAGCCGAAGAAGGTGTCGAAGCCTTTACGGTTCGGATCATCGTCCGGCAATGGCTTGCCCAAACCGTACTTGCCAAAGCAGGCCGTGGCGTAGCCCGCTTTCTTCAGGAGATTCGGCACCGTCACATCCGTGTCCGGGATGGTCCATGGGTCGTTTCCGCGTACCCGGCAGTGCCCCGTATGCAGGCCCGTCATGAGGACGCAGCGGGAGGGCGCACACACGGTGTCACCGGCATAGTGGCGGGTGAACTTCACCCCTTCGGCAGCCAGACGGTCAATGTTTGGCGTAGTGAGCGTCTTCTGGCCATAGCACCCGAGATCGCCATACCCCAGGTCATCCGTGAGGATGTAGATGATGTTCGGCCTGTCAGCCGCAAGGGCTGCCGAGGCAGCCATGGCGACGGCAACGGCCGCAAGACGGAGGAGGGAAGCGGGAGCAGAAAGGAAAATCATCAGCGCTGCGAACGCTTCCGCTTGGCCTCTTGTTTCACAAACAGGGGCTCAATCTTGGTCTGGATATGCTCAAAGGCTCCTTCCAGTCCTTCTGCCTTGAAGATCTTGCCAATCTCCGCCTCCACCATGGTGGGCTGACCCAGGGCATTAAGGAACTGGTTGCTGGTGAAGCGCGACTTCACCTCCGCATCCACCTTGCCGTGCTCACGCAGGATCCAGGACCTGACGTAGAGTTCCAGCACAGCATCGCCCAGCCAGGCGTCTTCGAGATGAGGTTTGATGCGGTCAGGGACGGGCATCGCCGAGCTTTCGCTCGGAAACTTCAAAATTCAAAAGACAAAATTCACTTTGGGAAGGCGGCGGCGCGGAGATGGGGCCCAGACGTGGGATTTGATATCTTGGGTCGGTCAGGCCTGACAGGCCTGAAGAAGCCACCGCCCCCCCCAATTGGAACCACACCCAACAACGGCAGGTAGGAGAGTCTGGCGTCTTTGACGTGGTGGTGATCCGCGTTCCAAGACAGGAGGAAACTTGATCGGCATCCACACCTGACGTTTTGAGCCGCGAGTGCAGAGATGTCAGTTCGTCTCTAATTCTCAACTTCCCAAGCCCCAAAATTCATCTCATTTTGCGCCTTCACAGGGAGCGCAGACTTCAGTCTGCTC
>JBGGMQ010000836.1:0-2575 GCA_041287975.1 Verrucomicrobium sp.
TAGCAGACGGGACGCACAAAGCGGTAGATGGCGGCCGTGCCGATGCTGGTGAAGAAGCTGTGCGTGGATGAGGGATAGGGCCCGCCATGATGCATGGACGGACAGACCTCAATGCCTGTGCCGAAGCCGTTGAAGATGATGCGGCCCACTTTGCGCTCCAGGATGCGAATCAACCGGGCGTGGTTGCGCAGATCCTCCGGCGTACCGTGAATGCTGGCAGTCAGCTGACCTTCCAGGCCCTCGGCAACTTTCTCAAGGTCCTCCTGTGTGGCACAACGGGTCACGATGGAAGCGGGGCCGAACACCTCCTCATGCAGCGCTTCGTTGGTTTGGTAGGTCTCCAGATCTGTGGAGAATACCATGGCCGACGCCTGTGCGGCCTCACCACGAGCGGTGCCCTCTGACATGCCCAGCAGGTCGATGCCCTTCACACGGCTGATGCGCTTGAGTCCTTCTTTGAAAGCGTGCGAGATGCCGGAGTGCAGCATGGTGGAGGGCGGCCACACGCGAACGAGGGACGCTGTCTTTTCTGTAAAGTCCTGGAACCCTTCGCTCTTCACTCCGAACACCACGCCCGGATTCGTGCAGAACTGGCCAACGCCCATGGTCAAAGAGCCAACAAAGCCTTCCGCGATCTGGGTCGCCCGCTGTTGCAGGGCGCCTGGCAGGAGGAAGACGGGGTTCACGCTGCCCAGTTCCCCGTAAAAGGGAAGCGGGGAGGGGCGGGCACAGGCGGCGTCATAGAGCGCACGGCCCCCACGAAGCGAACCTGTAAATGCGACTGCGGTGGTGAGCGGATGCTTGACCAGCGCCATGCCAATCTCCACACCCTTGCCATGCACGAGTGAGAATGCCCCTGCGGGCATGCCGGTGCGGTCACCGGCCTCGGCGATCACCCGCGCAATCATCTCACAGGTGCCGGGATGGCCTGGGTGGGCCTTTGCCACCACGGGGCAACCTGCGGCCAGGGCGCTCACGGTATCGGTACCGGCGACGGAAATTGCCAGCGGGAAATTGCTGGCCCCAAACACCACCACTGGGCCGAGTGGCTGCATCATGCGGCGCACATCTGGCTTGGCCAGCGGCTGACGGTCAGGGATGGCCCGGTCAATCCGTGCCTCCAGCCAGGTGCCTTCACGGATGAGCTTGGCGAACAATCTGGCCTGGCCGGTGGTGCGAGCACGCTCGCCGGAGAGGCGGGCAAGCGGCAACCCCGTTTCGACCTGAGCACGCTGCAACAGGAGATCCCCCAAGCCTTCAATACCGTCAGCGATGGCTTCAAGGAACGCGGCACGCTGTTCAGGCGTTTTTGCCCGCAACTCATCAAATGCCGCATCCGCCGCCTGCAACGCCAGATCTGCATGCTCCACTGGAGCCTCGTGCACCGGTGGGGACAGATCGGCCCCGGTAGCTGGGTTCTGAGGGAGGAAGGACTCGCCTGAGGAGGAGAGAAGGACTTTACCTGCGATGATGGAGTGGCCGTGAAGGGTCATGTTGAATACTTGGAAATCCGGTTTCAGTGCTTATAAAGCAGATTCTGGCAGGAGCCCAACCCGCATTTTGCCGAAGATCAATCCATGAAATTGATGAGCGTCCCAATGCCCTCGATCGAGACCCGCACTTCATCGCCTGCTTGCAGGCAAAAGTTGTCCGGTGGGACAATGCCGGTGCCCGTCATGAGGAAGCAACCGACCGGAAACGTTTCCTCCCGGTAGAGCCAGCCGACCAGTTCCACAGGAGTGCGCTTCATCTGGGCCAAAGTGGTATCACCCGCAAAGACTTGCTGTCCATCGCGGAAGATCTCGCAGTGGATCGCCGTTTCCACGGGGATGGGCTTTTCTGCAATGAGTATCCCCGGGCCCAGACCAGCGCAACGGGTGAACACCTTGGCTTGGGGCAAGTAGAGCGGGTTCTCCCCTTCAATGTCCCGGCAGCTCAGGTCATTGCCACAGGTGTAGCCAATGATCTGCCCCTGGCTGTTGATCACGAGAGTGAGTTCCGGCTCGGGGACAATCCAGGTTGAGTCCTTGCGACGGTGCATGACCCCACCGGGGCCCACCACGCGCTGAGGAGTGGCTTTGAAGAACAGCTCAGGCCGCTCGGCCTCATAGACCTTCTGGTAAAAGTCTGCCCCGCCCGCGTCTTTACTTTCCTCCATGCGAGCATTCCGGCTGCGAAAATAAGTGACTCCTGACGCCCACACTTCCTGCGTCCCCACAGGGGCAAGGAGTTCCAGAGGCGCGGCCACCTCATTCTCAGGTACCGCCTGGGCCAGCAACCAGTCCGGCAGGCTTTCCTGATTCAGCAGAGCATCCCAGTCGGTGGATTTTACGGCATAATGCAGGTTTTCGTGCTGAAGCACGGGGCCAGAGGGAGTGCGGAAGAGAATCATGAAGAGCGAAGATGGAACCCAAAGTCTGCCATTCCACTCGCAAGACCTCAATGTCTTCCTCGCGTTTTATCTCGACACCGTGCCGCTGATTTTTCACGCTAGCACTCCATTCCCGTCCCCGTCTTCCTTCACTCTTCACTTCCTTTTCTCATGCGTCGCCGTCAGTTTCTAGCCACCTCCTCA
>JBGGMQ010000837.1:0-9059 GCA_041287975.1 Verrucomicrobium sp.
TGGGCAGCAGCCAGTGCCCGTTCTCCAGCACAGTGGGTTTGTTCATCATGATGCCGTTGCAGATCCGGCTTGGCGTCGTCCAGTGTGCCGCCTCGTCACCAGGATTCTCGCAGACAGCCGCCCAGGTGCCGGAGCGTCCATCCCACCAGTGGCTCGATTGTGCCCAGAAGAGCCAGAGCCGGCCTTTGGGATCCTGCCAGAGGGCGGGATCATAGGCCCGGACATCGCCAGGGGGATCGATCACAAGTTTGGGGGGTGACCACGTCTTGCCGTCGTCTCCGCTGGTCACCAGCACGACATAGTTTCCTGCACCTTCGCCAGGTTCCTTGAGGCCCCCCGCATACCACAGAGCCCAGAGGCGGCCATTGCTGGCGCGCTCCATGCCGGGAATGCCCTGGAAAATGCGCGTACTGTCCGCATACTCCGGCCCGGGTGCCAGATTCAATGGCACAGGAACCATGCTGTCGTTGGGGTCCGGCGATTGGGCAGAGGTGCCAGCCCCGAACAATGCGAGCAACGGCAGCAACTGGAAGAGCTTGGTTTTCATGACGAGGAAGCGTTGACGTTAGACTGCGCCTTCAATGGGGCGGGTGGGATCAATATTGAACCAACAGAGGAAGGCCACGACATAGAGAGCCGCGAAGCTGAAGAAGTTGAGATGGTAGCCATGGAGGAGGGCCGCTGTCGTTTGATCGGTGCTCAAGGCTGCCACCTCCACTCCCAGCGTCGAGGCCTTGGTGGCCAGCGAGCTTTCCAGGATGGAGCCTGTAATCCAGCCTGCCAAAGCACCTGCCAGCCCGGCACCCATGTTCATGAAGGCACCGATGGTGGCAGCATAACGGCCGCCAATGTCTTGACACGTGGCCCAGGCACTGGGGACGGTGAGGTCCGTGCAGAAGGCGGCCAGTGAAACCACCATGAAGAATGCAAAAGCATTGGGTACGAAGGGACAGACGACGAAGCAAACTGCACACACACTGTGGCCGAACCATCCACAGAGCCGCCGGGCGCGCCGACGGTCACCCGTACGGCGGATGATGGCATCCGTGATCATGCCGCCGAAGAGGCATCCCAAAGCACCGGTGAGTAGTGGCCCGCCCTTGTACAGTGCACCTAGCATGCTGCTGTTGGGCATGCCATACTGACGCTCCAGGAACTGCGGCAGGTAGGTGATGTTGAAGTACCATCCGTAGGCCTGGGTGGAGTACATCAGGCACAAGGTGATGAAATTACCGTTTGTCAGAATGTTGCGCCATGGCAAGCCTCGCAGGGTTTCCCCGTGAGATTGAGGCTTGTTTTGCCTGATTTTTGCCAGCTCGGCGGCATTCACCCTGGGGTGCTGTTCCGGAGTGTCCCTGAACCAGCGTGAGAAGCAAAAGCACCAGATGATGCCGACCACGCCGAAGACGCAAAATGCTGCGCGCCATCCCATCAGTGCTGGCGTCAACGACGTGCCTACCACCAGGAGCGTCCAGAGAAACGGCGTGATGCCACCCATCAGTTTGCCACAAAACCAGACTAGCCCCTGGCCGCGCCCCCGTTCATCCAGTGGCAGCCAGTTGTGCAGAGCCCGGGTGATGTTGGGGAAGGCTCCGGCCTCGCCAATGCCGAAGAGCATTCGTACCGCGATGAGAAACCCCAGCCCCAGCGTGACTGGGCCCACATGCAGCCCGGTGGCAGCAGTCAGTACCGTGAAGCCTGACCACCAGAACACGATGCGCAGCAGGGCGCGACGGGGCCCATGGATGTCGCCCATCCATCCAGTGGGTACCTCAAACAACGCATAGGCCAGGGCGAATGCTGTGAATGCCCACTTGAGGTCAGCGACGCTTTGCAGCCCCAAAGCGCGCACAATATCCCCTGCGGCCGAGGCAATCGCCACCCGGTCCAGATAGGTGATCATGGACAGCGCACAGGCAAAAAACAGGACATTGCGGCGCACCTGTGTGGGTTTGGGGTCCGAGGCGGCTGTCACGACAGGATGCGGAGACGTGGTGTCCATGAGTCGGGAAACGGAGAAAAGGGATCTAGGAAACTTCAGTGAAGAGGGCTGCGCAGTTCCGCGATGAGGTCAGACATCGCCGAAGTGAGATGCGGAGGGCTCTTGACCGTGGGAGGCTGGCTTGATCCCAGCCCGTCGTAGGCCTCCAGGGCGGCATCCATGCTGGTCTGCATGTGCAGCTCCAGCCAGTGCTGGGCAGCTTTGGCATCGCGGCGGCGTACCGCGCGGGCGACTCTGGCATGGTGCCGCCAGACCCATGCCACGTGATGCAGATCCCGCTGGTGACTGCGACACCCGAAGATGGCGCTGCGGAGGTTCACATCCCCAAAGATGGTGAGCGCCTGGCGGTTGTCAGCTGCCTTCAACAGGAGCAGGTGAAAGGCCAGATCCGCATTGAGATAGCGCTGGAGGCAGGCTCCCTCCAGGGTGGGGGCACCACTTCTGCGAAAGTCGCGGATGGCTGCCAGCATGTCGTCGCAGAGCTTCTGCAACTTCAGCACTTGGGCGGGCTTCATGCGGCGGGTGGCCTTCTTCACCGCAAAGTTCTCGATCGCCATACGCACTTCGTAGGCCTCTACGATCTCGGTCCTTTTGGGCTGGGCGACGTACGTGCCGCTGGAGGCGATCTGTATGATGACCCCCTCGGTCTCCATGCGTCGGATCGCCTCACGCACCGGAGTGCGGCTCATGCCCAGGCTTTCAGCAATCTTCGCCTCAGAAATCTTCTCCCCAGCCGACAGAATGCCGCTCCAGAGTTGTTCCTGAAGATGCTCGTATGCTTGTTGAGCAAGCTTGGACTTGGAGTTTGCAATATGCTGGACCATAAAACCGGTATACTGGTTTTAAACGGTTAATGAAAGACAATATATCGGCGTAAACACAAAAAAACGGAGCCTTGATAGGCTCCGCTTTGGGAGATGATTGGCAGTAGACCCGGAGGGCGGGGGAGTGCGAAGACTACACCACCTGGGCGGACTGTGCGCTGCTGATGCTGCCCACGAAGGAGTTTACATCGTGGCTGTTGGATTCGGTCATAGCTTCGGCCACACGCTCTTGAAGGGCACCGCGAAGTTTGCCGACAAGCTCCATGCCTTTCTGTGTGATGCGCACCAACACTTTGCGGCGGTCGTCTGCGGCGTGCATGCGTTCCACATAACCAAGCTTTTCAAGGCGGTCGACGAGACCTGTCGCAGCGGCGGTGGAGTGGCCCATTTTACGGGCGATGTCTGTCATCGTCAGCTCCTTGGAGGTGCTGAGGTAGCTCAGAAGGTAGAACTGGGCGAACGAGACATTTCCACGACTCAAGTCCTTGGAAAGGTTCAACAAAAATTCGCGCTGGCTGAACAAGATGAAGTCGGCGACTTTGCCTGGATCACTGTTGTTCGTCGATTTGGGAGCGGATACGGGAGTTGCCATGGGATGTGAGGAATTAAAGGTTCGCAAAGCCTGAACGTCGTGGTGTTGAGATCACTATATCTTCTAAGTATCTAGAATTACAAGACATTTTTCTAAAAACCAGACTCGGAATTCCCCCCATTTGTTGAGGGCATGGCGCATTGTATAGTCAATCGCTGTAAAATATCAAGCAAAAACGCGAGTGTTTTCAAAAAACGTCCCGCAAATTCAATAATTTTCAAAATTTGACCGCTTCTTTAATAAAAACCCATCAACTTAATATCTGGGACAATGCATTTTCGAGGCCTCTCGAAGAATAAAAATCCCCGAAAATTCGGTCGCCCTGACCTTCTCTATTCCCAGATGGCTTCCACTTCGGAATGACGGGTGCAAAAAGCCACCGTCTCTTGGCGGGACATCACGGTAAAGGCGGTGGAGAGCGCATCGGATAGGGCAGCAGTCGGGGCACTGGCCCAAATGCGGTCTTTGCTCACGGGAATGGGCTTCATGATCCGCGGATTCATGATGTGAGCCCCTTTAACCTGAAAGCCGCTGCCGCTGACGGCCCGGTCGGTGAGCCGAAGGGGAATCTTCTCCTTATTACCAACGGTCACGATCCAGCCCTCATCTCCGGGGGGAGCCCCCACGGCCAGAATGCTGCTGTCGCCTGCATTCAGCAGTGCGTTTGTGATGCTCCAGTCTTCCAGCACCTGGACTGCCTGATCCAAGGCATAGCCTTTTCCTACCGCACCCAAATCGAGTAGGGGGTAGTCGACGTGAGCGGTGACAAAACCAGCGTCGTCCAAATCAAAAACATGGATGCCGACACGCTGGCGGGCGAAGGCTTCCTCCTCTTCCTGGGGAGTACGGGGTGACCCATCGTCATTGCGATAGATCTTCATGAGCGGGCCGATGGTGATGTCGAATGCGCCTCCTGTTTCCGCATGGACGGCTTTCGCCAGGCTCAGGCAGTCAGTGGCAGCCAGGCCGACAGGGGCCTTCTCACCTTTGCGCAGGTGATTCACTCTCCAAATATCGCTCATGGGGCGGAACCGGCTCAGTTCGTCCTCCAAACGGTCGATCTCAGCGAAGACGGCATCGGCCACGTTACCAGCGTAGGCAGAATCAATGCCTTCCTGGGCAATGATGATTTCAAAAACTGTAGCCATCGCCTCGTGGCGGGCACGAAAGAGGGGAGTCATCAGCGATTTCTCCGAGTCCGCTTGGGTTTGGCCGGGGCCTCCTCTGGTGGCATGTCATCTGGCACCGGCTCCGCTTTGCGCACCGGGGCATCGCCAAGGGTTGGCGCAGCTGGGGTGGCGAAAGTGGAGGTGAAGGGCAAGGAACCTGCACGGCCTGCAGGGACTGAGACCGAAGGCTGGACCGGGCTGGCTGGGAATGGAGCGAGATGTCCCGATCCCTCGATGCCCCCGGGAGGTGTCACTGGAATGGATGCAGGACCAGCGGGCTCGGGAGCTTTTTCGACGAGGGGTCTCGCTTTTTCCTGGGCTTTCTCAGGGTGGAGGTAAGCTTCCCAGAGGTCCTTTTCCACCATAAGGCTGAGCAATACACCAGGACGCAGACCGTAGGGGCTGGACTCATATTCACCTTCCAACCTGGCCTTCACTGCTGACTCGTTGTCCGCATCCGTAACTATGATCGATGCTGCCAGCTTGGCTGGGATTGTCGCCTGATACCCCACATTGGCGAGATCTCTCAAATACCAAGGCAGGGGCCACCCCTGTTCCGATTGGATCACCTGAATGGAATTTTCTTTTTCCTCCAGTTTGACGGCGGCCAGTTCATGGATGCGCTTGGAAAGTTCCAGCACATTGGTGGAGGTGTGGGAGTAGACGTAGGGATTCCGAGGGTCCGCCGCGTAGCGGTTTATACCGGGGAACGAGTAGTCAGTGGCGAAATTGGACTGGCTGCAGAGGTGGTAAATGCCGGCCCCAAAAAGGATGACGAGGATGGTCTTGAAGAAAGGAAGCTGGATGCTGCGGAACAGGCGTCGCATGCCCACCCCTGCCAGAAGCACAAATCCATACTGCACCGCCATGATCGACCAGGGGGTCTTGTAGGGAATGATGGAGTAAATGGCCAGCAGGACGACTGAGTAGAGCGAAAGGAAGGTGAGAAAAGCTCGCTGATGGACCGGACGGCGGCGGTCAATGAGAGTATCTAAAATCCCTACGACACCGAGGCCCATGACGAGCCCCTCGGACCAGACGAAACCGTCTTTGCGCCAGGAGAGGAGCATAATGTAGTAGTGCCAGGGTTTCTCATGACCACTGCCACCAGACCGCCGCAGGTAACTCTCATAAGTGGCGACACTGTCCTGCACACCCTTCCAGTCTTTGAATCCGTTGGAGAACATCCATACTGAAGTGATGGCAGCGATGGCTGCCACAATCGTCCACGCCATCCAGTCGGGGATGGTGGGACGGGAGCCCGCGTAGGAGAGTCGGGCGTTTCGGGGCTCGAAGGATCCCACCTGAATGGATGTCAGTGCCCAGGCCGCTGCCATGGCGGCCATGTTCAGCACAAAGGTTTCCTTGGTGGCATGCATGAAGCCCAGGCAGAGGCCCGCAACGAGCAGCCAGAGCGCATTGCGCTTCTGACTCCAACGCCAGAGCGACCCTATGAACAATCCCACCAGAAACACGAAGGGGACCTCCATGATGTAGTAGCGGCTGTAGTAGGTCAGCATCGGGGAGGCTGCTGCCAGCAGTGCGGCGACTACCGCTCCTGTCCGTCCCAAAGCATCAATGAAAAGCAAGGGAAGCAGCACCAGAGCAAGGCCAAAGACGGCCACGATCCAGCGGAGCTGTTCCTCATTCAGTTTCGTGGCATCCCAGCCCTTGGCTCCGCTCAGCCAAGTGGCGGCGTGGTGCAGAAACGGGCCGTGATAGTCTTTGGGATCGTACTCGAAAGTGTGCGTGCCTGCGTATTCCTGGGTTTTGAGAGCGAGAATCGCCTCATCCGTATGCATGGGCTTTTTCCCAAGATCGGTAAATCGGTACAGAGACCCGAGCCCCAAGGCGAGGATGAGCAGTAGAATAAAAGTTTTCCAGTTCAGCGGAGCAGGTTCGCGCGCCATGGGGGGGCTAGGTTTAGGCAACATCGGTGCCCCGTCAATGCAAGCCCGTGGAAAACCGCGTGATATTGAGACACTTTGGTGTCAGAGTTGGCCTATGCACGCTGTCCGTACGTTTCTCCTGCTAGTATTTCTTTCCTCGGGACTGAGAGCCGGTTTGGCGGTCGACAATGAGCCAGTAGAACTCAAGCCTCGCCCCGAGGATGATGAAGTTGAAAAAACGTTCACTTTCCAGAACACGGGCGACAAACCCATTCAGATCATCCGGCTGGAGAGCACTTGCTCCTGCCTGGAGGCTAGTCTGGACAAAGCCGTCTACGCTCCTGGCGAGAAGGGGACGGGCAAGGCCAAGTTCAAGGTGAGCAGCTTCGTCGGGCGCCATGAGAAGGCCCTCCACATTCACACGAACGATCCTGTCGAACCTGACCGCGTCGTCAGTTTTGTCTTGGATGTGCCGGAAGTCGTGAGCATAGAGCCGAAGCTGCTGGAGTGGACAGTGGGCGAAGCACCTGAAGCCAAGAAGTTTGTCGTCAAAATGACGGGTGAGGATCCGATGAAGATTCTCAAACTGTCTGCCACCCGGCAGAACGTCACCTTTGAGTCCAAAGAGATCAAGCCGGGCCGGGAATACGAGATTTCCATGAAACCTGCTTCCACGGCAGAAGTGACCATCGGTGCTCTAAAGATTGAGACGGACAGCAAGATTCCCAAATACGCCCGGCAGATGGCCTTCTTCAACATCGTTCGCCCAGAACTGGCCGAGAAAAAGAAGGCGGCTGCGGCAGCCGCAGCCACGGACAAAAAGCCCTGAACACGTCTGGACCCATTTCCTGCACTGCATGAGGACGATCGGACAAGCACTGGTGATTCTCGCACTGACGGCAGTGGCAGCGACGGCTACGAACTTCTGGCACCCCCGTGCCCCCGCCTGGTATCTGGATCAGCAACCTCTGGATGAAAATGAGGTCACCCTAGCTGATATCGAGGCTCGCTGGAAAGGGGAGGTGCTCTGGATCGATGCCCGGCTACGCAATGAGTATGATGCAGGGCATGTGCCAGGGGCTCTGTTGCTGAATGAGCAGGAGGCGGATCAACTCATGTTTGAGCATTTCGAAAAGCTCCAGGACAACAAAAAGCCCCTCATCGTCTACTGTAGCGGGGCGGCCTGTCAGGCCAGCAGGAAGATGATGCAGTACCTCAAGGACCGTCTTCCCATTGAGGAGATCTACGTCTTGCGAGGTGGCTGGGCCGAGGCGCAAAAAGTTGCCCCTCATTAGGTGTGCCAGTCTGTCCTTGGCATCCTGTGGCAGATCTCAAGGCGGTTGCCGCAAGGGTCCTCAAAAAATACCGCGTAGTAGTAGTCCGCCTCCCAGTCAGGACCTTCCACACGCAGGGCGCCAGCCTGGACAACAATGGCTGCGAGCCGGTCTACCTCCGCAGGAGATTCCGCCCAAAAGGCGATCCGGTTTTCATTGGGCACATGACCAGGCGACTCGGTGACGCCAAAAAATTCCGTCACCGGATCCTCAGGAGCCTCATACTGCAACCAGCCCTCGATCGTCGCGTCCCGGGTAAATCCTAACGCGGGCAGGAGGGCTTCGTAGAAGGGGCGGACTTTGTCCAAATTGGACGCTCGAAGATCAATATGGTCGAGACGGCGGGGCATACCACATGGGAATCGCACCAACCCATATCTCCGGACCTCGCGTGTTACCGAATCGCGGGTCGACGACGACGAACTAACAAAAGGCTTCCCGCCAGGAGCAACATCAGACTGCCGGGTTCAGGCACAGGGAAAGCTGAGAGATTGATCAAGCTCAGGGATGACGTACTTGTTGCGACACCGGCGAGTACGCTTCCAGACATCACAAGCTGCACACTGTTGATGTTGTCGATGTCTCCTGTGGTGAACGAGAAGACGGTAGATTCTGTTGCCGTCTGGTTCAACAGACTCAACAGACTCGAAGAAGGGGCAGTGTAAATGGTGCTCCCATTCACTACGACACTGAGATCCATGCTGCCTAGCAAAGTGAGGGTGGAACTCGAAAAGCCAGCCACGGTGAGATTATAGGTGGTGCTGTCAAGCAGTGTCACGCCTGTGAAAGTTTTGCTCGCAGTAAATGACCCTCCCACCGTGAGAGTACCCGTTTGCCCGTACGAAAACAGACCTGCGGCATCCCCTGCAGGAGCTCCGTTCATAGTCACAGTTTGAGTCGACAGTCCCAAAATGCCATGCGTGACATTCCAACCCGGGCCCATCGACACGTTAGAGTTCGTGCCAATGAGAGTTCGACTGTTGGTGGTCGCTCCCGTGTTGGCACCGTCCAACGCATTAACGATCAACACCTGGGCTGACGCTCGCGACGTCAACAGGCATAATCCCGCCGTAAGGATGATTAGCAGGGTTTTCATGAGTCGTTCCAAATATAAGAAAAACTGATGAATAGCGCAATCAATATTTATTAGCGTGGCTACTGCATTGCAAATTTAAGAATAAGCTGGACTGCTTCTAGACGCGAAAAACCCGTTCCCGGCAGGCCGGAAACGGGTGATGGTTGGCTAGGA
>JBGGMQ010000838.1:0-2895 GCA_041287975.1 Verrucomicrobium sp.
ATGTTGACATGGTGACGAGAGAGCTGGCTGACCTGCGGGGAAGTTACGCTCTCTACGGCGAAGGCAAGAAGGTGCTGGCCAATGAAACAGCCTTCAAAGAGGGCGGTAAGAACGCCACCGCCATCCTGAAGACTATCCCAGAATACAGGGCGGACATGGACTATTTCGATGCAGCCAAGCTTTTCATCAGCATCAACAGCGGGCCGAAGCCTTTGACTGACGATACGAAAGCAAAGCTGGGAGCCCTCGCCGCCCACATGACCAATGAGGGCTGTGAAGTATCAGATCTGTCTGATCTTTCGCACGCCAGCGAGGCGGTCCTCACTGCTGCCGAGCATGGGGCAACAAGCGTGGTCGCGCTACCGCAGGGAGTGGCCCTGAGACAAATGGCAGAACCGACCGCCTGGGGCGGTCGCTGCATGCCCCTGGTCTCTCTAGCGGCACTTGCAGAAAGTCGCGGGCCACAAGGGGCAGAAGGGGTGATGCATCGTCTGGAGCAGGAAACGCACGATATGCGTAAAACCGGACGAAGAGACCAGTCTGCCTACGCTCAGAACCTGTCCACCTTGCACACCCTTACCAAGGGAGTCCGCAGCCCCATTGCTGATGCTCCAGGCAAGCCGACAGTCAATCTGGGCCATCGCAACACTGTCAATCATCTGGCAACGCAGTTTGGCAGGGACCGGACGAAGCCTGTCATGTACGCGGTACACGTCACGAACCACGTCATGATGATAGGGGCGTCCAGTCACAACGGGAAGGACTCCTTCACTTTCTACGACCCCAATTTCGGGACTGCGAAGTTTGCCTCCAAGGAGGACCTTTCCCGCTTCCTCGACGACTATTTTATGAAGCTGGAAATGGGGGACAGCTACGGCATGAAGCCGAAGGGTGGTCCAGACCACCATTTTACAAATGTTGAACAATTCGATCTAGGCGGATTGGCTGCCCTTTCCATTCGCGGGCAGAAAATCGAGACGATGGTAACCACTCGATAGTCCCGAGTGCACTTGATGAACCACTCGCGGGAAAACCCTCCGTATCATCCCAAGAACCTCGAGGACATCTTCACGGCGTCCTCAAGTACGGAGAGGTACTGCTCCCGCGCAATTTCCTTGCCCCCAAACATGGCCAGGTGGCCGGTGGTCCACTGGGTGTCATGCAAGAGGAAGCCCTTTGACTCCAGGCGCTCCATGAGCCAGACGAGGGCGGCCTTGGAGCCACCACTGCGACGGCTGAACATGGACTCGCCAAAGAAAGCCCCGCCAATGGCCACGCCGTAGAGTCCGCCGATGAGGGTGTCATCCTCCCAAGACTCAACCGAGTGAGCATAGCCTAGCTTGTGGAGAAGTTCATAGCTGTGGATGATCTCTTTGGAGATCCAAGTCTCCCGCCGCTGACCGCAACCGCGGAGGACGTCGCTAAAGGCAGTGTTTACCCTGATCTCGATGGGACGCTTCCGCAACTCCGCCCGCACGCTACGGGGCACGTGATAGTCCTGAATCGGCAAAATGCCTCGTGGGTCGGGTGAGAACCAGGAAAGGCGCCCATTTTCCATGCCCATGGGAA
The DNA here is from genome assembly GCA_041287975.1 of Verrucomicrobium sp. Classification (GTDB taxonomy): domain Bacteria; phylum Verrucomicrobiota; class Verrucomicrobiia; order Verrucomicrobiales; family Verrucomicrobiaceae; genus Verrucomicrobium. Next base: position 1,570 of record JBGGMQ010000838.1, read on the forward strand.
AGATCCCATTGCAATAGGCGCTGATAAGGAGTCGGGGCTCGAGGGCTGACACGGACGGGACGGGGCGGACCACTTTCACATTGACTCAAGGTACGATTTCACGCAACTGCGAGCACCGTTCTAGAGGTGCAGAATTTCTCTTTCCACACACGGCGTCCGGCATAACGTCAGGCCACTCTCCTCCCGCCATGCGCAAAGGCATCTACCCCGGCACCTTCGACCCCATCACCAATGGCCATCTGGACGTGCTCACACGGGCAGCCCGCCTGTTTGATGAGCTCGTCGTAGCAGTGGCCAAGGACAACCAGAAGCAGACGCTCTTCACCATGGATGAGCGGGTAGCGATGATTGAGGAGGCGGCCAACACCCATGGCCTGCAGAATGTGAAGGTGGTGCCCTTCCAGGGATTGCTGGTGGAGTTCGCCATTCAGCAGGATGCCTGCGCCGTGGTGCGTGGCCTGCGTGCCGTGTCCGACTTCGAGTTCGAGTTCCAGATGGCATTGATGAACCGGAAGCTGGATCCGCGCGTGGAGACCATTTTCCTGACCCCCCAGGAGGAGCTCACCTACATCAGCTCTCGAATCGTTAAAGAAATCGCCCGACTCGGGGGCGAGATTGAGGTTTTCGTTCCTCCCCATGTGTCCACGGCACTCAAGTCCAAACTGCGGGCGACCGCTGTCGACTCTGCCGCGTAACCCTTTGAAAAGAAAGACTTTACCATGAGCCTCAAGATTGATCCTCGCAGCATTCCTCAAGAGGGCCTCCATGTGGAAGGCACCCTTCCCGTGACGATCTTCGCCCTTTCGGAAGAAGATTCCGTCAACCCTCTCAGTCCCCTCGCCTACGACCTGACGGTGATGCGGGATGAGAATGACCTGCTCATCCATGGCCAGATCGGAGCCACCTTTGAACTGACCTGCGGACGCTGCGCCGAGCGCTATCAGACCCGGATGGAACTGCAAACCTATGGTTTGGATGTCCAATTGGAAAATGAAGATCCAATTGACTTGACAATTTACCTTAGGGAGGATATTCTGCTGGCCCTTCCGACCTATCCTCGCTGTGAAACGGGCAACGTTGCACCTCGAGACTGTCCCGCTGAAGGCAAGTTCAACCCTGAAACGGAGCCCAACGGCACTGAGCTTGACGAAGCTGCGGATCGCAATGTTTGGGAGTCTCTCGATCAACTGAACAACCTCAAACGCAACTGAATCATGGCCGTTCCCAAGCGCAGACAATCCAAAAGCCGTCAAAAGATGCGCCGCGGCGCCAATCGCTGGCGCGCACCTAAACTGAAGTCCTGCTCTTCCTGCGGAGCTGCCATTC
>JBGGMQ010000839.1:0-2921 GCA_041287975.1 Verrucomicrobium sp.
CCGAAGACCAGAAAGGCCGCCACATAGACCGGCACCGGCTTGATAGGAAACAACGGGATGCCTTGATGGAAAAGGAGAGGAAGACCCGGCGTGGCGACCTGGCGGTCACGGATGGCTTGCTGAAAGGAGCGCCAGGCCTCCAGCATGGGAGCGGGAACGCCGCTCTCCAGCCGTTTCATCATGGCAAAGTACTCGTGCTCCGTGCCCAGAGTCAGGGCAAAGGCAATGCGCTGGACGTCTTCCTGCTCTTCTGCGGTGGCGACATTGATCCCCACCCCTTCAAGCGCTGCGGTGGCCCGCTCTTTGATTGCGGTCAGAAGCCGACGGCTGGAGGCAAAGGTTGACTCCTCGAAGTCCAGTGGCACCGGCGGACCGACCACGACCTCCACGCGGCGTTGGAAGAGCGTGGGCTCCTCGTAATGGATGCCAAGGGGGATGACTTTCAGATTGCGGCGGCCCGCTTTGAGATGCTCGAGGATGAGGTGGGAAGCACCCCCGCGAAAAGGAAGGTGGCTCGGGCCTAGGGTACTGGTTCCCTCCGGAAAGATCGTGAGGCGTCCCCCTTTGGCAAGGCAGGTCTGGCACTCGCGCATCGCCTGCTGGTTGATCTGCTCCGCGTCCGGTGTTTTGGCGCGATCCTTGTCCCGCACGACTTGAATGCCGGTGAAGAAGAGACGGCCGAACCAGCTCCGGCACAATTGCACAGAGACCATGAAACGGGTCGGGGCAAGCAGGGCATGGTAAACGAAGGCGTCTACGGCCCCATTGCGATGCAGGCAGAGAAAAAGAACGGGGCCTTCGTCGGGGGCAGGAAGGTGTTCGCGACCAGTGACGGTGACGCGGTCAAAGTAAAGCCACGAGATCAGCCGGTGAAAGGCGGCGTGCCAGCCGGAGCCCCTACGAGCGGCCGTTGGTGAGAGAGATGACGAGGCAGATGGTGTGGTGGGAGGCACGAGGAAGCGGGGCGAGAGGACTCGCTGAAGTGTGCATCGCGGAAAATCGGGAGTTGTGACAGAGCGGGAGGTTTGTCCGTTCGATGGTCACTGAGCAGGCGGACTCCACGGAGCAAACTGCGGAGGCAGGGGTTTTGTCGGTTGGACGGCGTCCAATTGCTCCAGAAGATATTCTCTCATAAAGACTGCCTCACCCGTCTCCGGACTTAGCTTGGCCTTTGCGAACGCGACTCCTGCCATCGTCAAAACGAATGGCACGAAGGCAGTGAGGAGCATGAGGAGACCAAAACCACCGTCCCCTCTCAGCAAAGCCCTCACGCCCATGACAAGCAACACCACTCCGACGCATGCTGGCAGAGCAGACAACAGCGAGATGAATACAGTGACACTGGGGTGCATGGCAAAATAACCTGTGATGAGAGTGCCTCCACCTTCTTGCGGATGCACTGTAGCCAGGAAACAAGGCGTGAATGAATTCCGTGAAGTGCTGCGCTTGTGCAGACTCAGCCGCCGGGAAGTTACCCTCCCAGCAAGAGGCCGGGCAGCGAGCCTGTTGGGACCATCCGCCCACCCTGACCACTCATTACTGATGCCAGCCTGAATGCGCCGGACACATTCTTCTGGAGGCCACGGTGAGATGAGGCTCACCTCGGACGAGTGGGTAGTTCCGCCGGGTTCGGATCTTTGGCGCATGGTGTATCCATGCGACGAATTTGGATGATTTCAAGATGGACGACTGAGCCGACTGAAGTCGGTACTCCAACAATTCTTGTGAGTTGGACGTCGGGTGGAAGAAGAAAGCAAAAAAACTCCAACTCCACCGGATGTCGGCAGAAGTTGGAGTTAAAGGCAATCAGGGGTGCTTGTGGAGCAGGACTTTATTATTTCCCTGCTTTGGCGGCCGCTTCGGTCGCGGGCTTGGCGGGCTCGAAGAGATGGAGAAGACCACCGTAACCGGCATCCTTCATTTTATCCTTGGGGATGAAACGAAGGGAGGCGGAGTTGATGCAATAGCGGAGGCCGCCTTTGTCCTTGGGGCCGTCGTTGAAGACGTGACCCAAGTGGGAGTTCGCACGGTTGGAGCGAACTTCGGTGCGGACCATGCCGTGGGTGCTGTCAGCCAGTTCCTTGACCTCTTTGTCATTGATGGGCTTGGTGAAGGCGGGCCAGCCGCAACCGGAGTCGAACTTGTCTTTGGAGGAGAACAGAGGGTCGCCAGAAACGATGTCCACGTAGATGCCCTCTTCAAAGTGGTGGTCGTACTCGTTGGTGAAGGGGCGCTCGGTGCCAGCCTGCTGGGTCACGGCGTACTGGACGGGGGTGAGCTTCTTCTTGAGCTCTTCATCCGTAGGGATGGGTGCTTGAGGGCCGGTGGCGTCCGACTTGGCAGGGGCAGCGGCGGGCTTGGGTTCCTCTTTTTTCGGGGGTTCGGCGTGAGTCATGGTGGTAAACGTAAGGCCCGTGGTGAGCGAGAGCGCGCAGAGGGCCTGAAGAAAAGTGCTGTCTCGCATCACAAGGATACGGCGGGACCGGGCGGCGGGGCGTGAAGGATCGACGGACATGGTGGGAAAAGTACGAAAGGATGGACTGATTCTGATCGGTTTTGCAAGCAGAGGGTTCAAAATACCGGCTGCACACACTCTGAGGATAAGACGATCCACGGGCAAAAAATTCCCAGGAAAATTCTCCTGCTGCGCAATCCGGTTGCATTCAGGCTGGTCCTTCGGACTTTTATCCCAATGATAAGGTTCACCCTGTTCGGCTTTCCTGTGAGCATCCACTGGATGTTCTTCCTCTTCACCGCGCTTCTGAGCGGGAACATTTCCGCCGGCACCCCTGAGGCTCTACAGAGTCTCATTGCGTTCATCGCGGCGGCACTGGTCTCAATTCTCATCCACGAATTGGGGCACACGTTCCTCATGCGCCGCTACGGTGCGAGGGCGGAGATCGTGCTGCAAGGATTGGGAG
>JBGGMQ010000840.1:0-3262 GCA_041287975.1 Verrucomicrobium sp.
TGATCCATTGGGATCCTGCGCCGTCCACGGTGGCGGACGACGCTCCCGCTGCAGTGTTGCCGATGTTGATGATGCTGGGGTTGGGAAATCCCGATGTCCCATTGCTCGTCAGCACGGCTCCAGAACTGATGTTGAGCGTGCCTTTGCCGGTGCTCGCTCCAAGATACACCGTCTTGTTGGTCGTCATGGTTGCGCCCGAGGAGAGGTTGATCGTGCCAGTCCCCGAGTGTCCCAGGAACAAGATGTCGCTAAGCGTCAGGGTCGAGCCAGTTCCGCTGACGTTGACGGTTCCGTTGCCTGTTGAAGTGTACCCTACTCCGAAGGCCCCCGATTGGGCGACTTCAGACGCACCGTCGGCGAAAAATACGGCCCCAGAGGTGATGTTGAGCACGCCGACCCCTCCGTACCCAATGTAGGTTTGAGAGTTCGCGGTAATCGTAGATCCGCTACCGGTGGCGGTAAGTGTACCGATGCCGCTTGCGGTGGTCGCCACGTAGAACATGTTTGTGGCGTATGTGCTCCCAGCGTCCACCGTCAGGCTGCCCTCGGAGAAATAGCCCACGTAGGTGTCGGCTACCAAATAGGTGTCCCCCGTGTCGGTGACCGCTGCTGATACAGCGGGTGCTCCCAACATCATCAACGCTACAGCCAGACAGAGAGCGTAACTCCGAAACACGAAAAGAAAAGATGAAGGAGCAGGGCGTTCAACTGCGGTTAAGATGGAGTGATTCTTCATGCGATTCGTCGGCGTATAATCTGCCCTTCTGAATATGAATTTTGGCGATGACCTCTATTGCCGCGCCCGGAGTGGGAGCACAACTCGACAAACCCAGTAGCGACTACGGGGTTTTTAGGGGCATGGCACTTGCGTTGCGAAAGGAATCAAGGAGTCTCTGGGCCGAATGAATTTCCAGCGTTCCACTCCGTGGCTTGCGTTCGCGGTGATGCCGTTGATCGTGGTCCTGGCGTTGGGCTGGCTGCTGCTGGGGTATTCTGGCAGCAGGGAGGGGGTGATGCCTTTGCCGGGAGCAGCCGGTGCCACGGTGGAGCACTTTGCGGAATCAGAGCAGAGTCTGACCTTGTCAGAGGTGAAAGCGCTGCCATCAGAGGCATGGACATCGTGGAAGGGTGAAAACTACATGGTAGTGGGGCCAACCAGAGTGCTGTGGGCAAGGGTGACTTTGCACAATGCCGGAGCCAGTGAGGTGCATGGCATGCTGGAAAACGACGACTATTTCACTGACCGTGTGGAAGCTTGGGTTCAGGAGTCAAACACTCCGCAGGAGTACCCAGCCCAACCAGGGCTTTCGGGCGAATGGGTGCACCCCGTCGAGAAAAGAGTGCCGGGCCGAGAGATCGCCTTTCCCGTGGTGCTCGCCCCCGCCACCATGCGGGTGGTTTACCTGCGGCTGGAAAACCACTTCAACCCCTACGTACGACTGGTGTGGTGGCCGGATGCCGAATCCTTCCACGAGGCGAGGCGTCGCAATGGTCTGGCGGAGGGCATCTACTTCGGAGGCTTGCTCGCGCTGCTGGGCTACAATGCACTCTTGTGGCTTCGTCTGCGCCAGCCGGACATGGGCTGGTATGGGCTCTATCTAGGGTCGCTGGCGACGTTCATGTTTCTGGCACGCGCCCAGTTGCCCGCCATGGGACTGGCGCTGGGCTCACCTGACCTGGAGACCTGGCTGACGCTGATGATGGCGCTCAATGGACTCTTTCTAACGCAGTTTGCCCGGTCATTTCTTGAACTCAAAGGCTTGTTTCCCAAACTCGACCGCTGCATGCAGGGATGGGCAACCTTCATGCTGCTGGCGGCAGCACTGACTCTGACGACCCCCTGGACATTGACATCCTGGTTGCCGCAGGTGACCATTCTGATCGGACTCACCCATGTCGGATTGCTGGCCGTGGCCCTGTCCGCCTGGCGCGCTCGGAGAAGACAGGCGCGCTTTTTTGTCCTTTCGTTCGGGTGCCTCTTCGCGGGTTCCCTCCCGCTGGTGTTCATCTGGTTTTTCGAGTCCATGCTCCGCGATGCCGCTATGCGCAGCATGATGATCAGCTCGGCTCTGGAAATGTTGCTGCTATCGCTGGCCGTTGCGGATCGTTTTGCCCGCGCTCAGATGCAACTGGTGGCGGAAACGGAACAGCGTCGCATGATTGAGGAAACCTATGCGGATGAACTCGAAGAAGAAGTGCGCGAACGCACGCGTGAACTTCAAGCAGCGAATGTGGACAAGGACCGCATGCTGTCGGTGATCGGGCATGACCTGCGCGGTCCTCTCACCGGCCTGATGCGCTCGGCAGAGGCGGCAACGGGAGAGTTCCCCCGAGACGCCGCGCGAACCAGCCGGGCGCTGCTGCTTTTGATTGAGGACCTGGTGCTTTGGGCGCGATTGAGGGCGGGCAAGCAAGCGGTGTCCGTGCATCCTGCGGCGAGCTTGATGGGGCCTGCTGTGGCTCTGCATGAATCCCTGGCGGAGCAGGCGGACATCGTACTCCTGCAGGAGGTGCCAGCAGAGGTCTGGGTGGAAACCGACTTGGTGCTCATTCAGACCCTGGTGAGGAATCTCCTGGCCAATGCCCTGAAGTTCGCGACGACCCGGGTGATGCTGAGAGTCGAGGCAAGTCATGGGGAAGTGCGTTTCACGGTTGGCAATGATGGGCCAGCCCTCTCACCGGATGTGGCCGCACGACTGGCTGCGGATCTGGATGAACCTGTCACCGCCACCTCTGGCATGGGACTGCGTCTCTGCCGCGAAATCTGCCGGGCCCTCGGCATCAGACTGGAAACCGCCGCTGGCGCGGAGGGCGGCACGGAGTTCTCCTTCACTTTGAAACAGATCATGTTGAACTCGACCGCTGGGGAGGAAACGCCATGAATGCACCCCGCAAACTTCCGCCTCCCTACCGGGCCATGATTGTCGAAGACCAGGGGATGGTGCGCGTCTTTTTTGAACGCTGGCTCGCGGAACTTCCCGGCTTCGTGGTGGTGGCCTCTGCGAGGTCAGGGGAGGAAGCGCTGGCCCAGGTGGCGACGGCCCTGCCGGATGTGGTGCTGGTGGACTTCCAGCTTCCCGGCATGGACGGTCTGGAGTTCATGAAGCTGGCCCGGCAGGTCCGGCCCCAGTTACGCGCTTTGGTCGTTTCCTCGCTCTCCGATGCCCTGGCGCTGACGCGCATCCAGGAGTCCGGGGTGGAGGGCTATGTGGAAAAGGACGCCTCCCCCGACCTCCTGGCCGAGGCCCTCGCCGCCGTGGCG
>JBGGMQ010000841.1:0-2626 GCA_041287975.1 Verrucomicrobium sp.
CACGATTTCGTTATTGCATCTTCGGTCGACCTCTCCGAGCCACACTCTATCCTCCCCGCGCCGTCCTTTTTCGCAAAGACTCCTGCATCTATCGCCAGGACGGGCACACCCAACTCCTCGACATCAAGGGTGACACCGCCACACTGTCCGGCACCATTCACCACGACGATCGCAAGCCTCTAACTCGCTGGATTCACTCCCAGGATCGCTATGCAAAGCTTGAGGCCGAAAAACTCGCCACCCCCTCCGCTTCCCCTGTCTCCCCCCAGGATCGTCTCCGCAAAACCATGGTCCTGGCACCCATTGTCACCCTGATCTACTGCCTCTTCTACAAGGGTCTCATCCTCGACGGCTGGCGCGGCTGGTACTACACCCTCCAACGAGTCCTCGCCGAAGTCATCCTTGCCCTCCATCTCCTCGACCACCGCCTCCGAAAAAATCTACCTCGAACCTAACGCATTCCGCATCCCACTTTTTACTTTTCACTTGCCACTTTTCACTGGTCCCATTCCTAATTCATAATTTTGCATTTCTTACTAACCGTTCCCTGCTTCCGCGAAAGCACCCGTCTCCGCCCTTTTCTCGCAGACCTCTGCCGTGAACTGTCACCGCTTGGCGGCATTGCCATCCTTGTGGTCGATGATGGCAGTGGCGGAGAGGAATTGGAAAAACTCAATGGTCTGGTTGAAGAATTTCGCTCAAACAACTCCTTCCTTCACCCTGTCCTTTCATTGCCTCAGAACATAGGCAAAGGAGGAACAGTCTACGCAGGCTGGCGCGCTCACGAGAACGAAGACATGCTCATGTTCGCAGATGCGGACGGGGCCGTTCCCGCCCAGGAAATCGCCCGGCTCATCACATCCATTCGTTCAGCCAACCTTCCCCGCCACGCTTGGTTCGCCTCTCGCATCAAGATGCTCGGACGCACCGTGCACCGTCTCTTCCACCGGCATCTGTTCGGGCGCGTCTACGCCACCCTCGTATCGGAAATGCTGCAAGTCCCCATCTACGACAGCCAGTGCGGCTGCAAAGTCATCCCTCGAACCGTTTTCGAAGAGATTCAGGCAAAACTCACGCTGACCGGCTTCGCTTTCGACGTCGATCTCCTCATGGCCCTGCGCCATGTCCATTGCGACATCACCGAGTTTCCTGTGGACTGGAGTGAAATTCCCGGCGGCAAGATCCATCTGTTTCGTGACTCCTGGCGCATGTTCCGGGACGTTTACCAATTGAGAAAGAAATGGGGCCACACCCTGGCATGACAACTCGCCTCACAAAGAGTAGAACGCCAATTGTCGACGTTGCCCATGCCCGCTCCGGCGACGCGGGCATGAATCTGTTGTTTTTGCTGGCCATGGCGTTGGTTTTCAACTCGCACCTTGAGGAGTATCACGTCCGCCCGTGGCTGGCGGGTGACGGCCTGCTTGGAAACAGCATGTTTTTCGCCCTGTCGGGGTATAGAATCAGCCTGAGCCTGTCCTTACAAACAACCTCATTCCTGTCGTTTCTCAAACGTCGGTTGATTCGAATATATCCCACCGTTTGGCTGGTGGTTTTAATCCTTGGTCCCACTGCTGGCTGGCTGGCACCCGCATCTACATTGTCGGGCATCTTTTCGCTTTTTATCTGGCCGACGAGGTTCACCTACGTTTCTGGGATCGTTCCGATATACGTGCTGCTGTATCTGATGGAACGGCTCAGACCCTGTGTCAGGACCAGATTCATTCTTCTGGCCGCCACCCTGGCACTCTCTGTACTAACCGCTTTCAGTAGCTCGGCCAATCCGCTGAGTCTTTCCGCTGTAAATCCCTGGGCCTACGCATTTTTATTCTTCTCGGTTGCATTGGCAGGCTCAATTCTCGCCCAGACATCACAGTGGCGACGGACCACCGTCCGGATCGCAATGTTCGCCGGGATTTTGGTTGTATCCTACCTTTCTCTCAAACTCTTCTCAGCGTTGTCGAGAGACTGGTCCCACTTTCTGCCAATACTTTTGCTTGGTGCCATTAGCGCGGTGGCTATTGTGGCAGCAGTGATGCCCGGGCGCCTCACAGCACCCATCGATAATGTCCCAGTCATTTCACGATGCTCTGCATTCGTTGCACGCTACTCTTTGGAAATCTACACCGTCCACTGTATCGTCATTGAATGGACATGGCTTCGAAAGTTGCAATTCCCGCTCGGTTTGATCGGGGCTCTTGTCGTTAGCGTTTCTCTGGCAGCAGTTTCCGGGCTGATCACGCATCGGTTGTTCCCGGCTAGAACCGCTACCAAGGGAGGAACACCCTGAGAACTTGAAAGTTCTCCCGCTCGACAGGCGCCCCTTCACACGCTTCATTTCTTCAATAATTCAATGAACTCATCCTCTCTCATCACCGTCTGCGGGGCAGGCGGATTCATCGGTGGTCACCTTGTTGCGGACCTTCGTCGTCAGGGCCATGCCAATATTCGTGCGGTGGACCTAAAGCCTCTGGACCAGTGGTACCAGAGCTTTGATGACGTTGAATCCCTTAGCCTCGACCTGGCCGAGAAGGAGGCCTGCAGCACGGCCGTCGCCGGGGCTCACACGGTTTACAACCTTGCCGCTGACATGGGCGGCATGGGGTTCATTGAAAACAACAAGACT
>JBGGMQ010000842.1:0-3820 GCA_041287975.1 Verrucomicrobium sp.
TGCCGTCACACCCACCTCAGATCCGGGCTTGAACCAGGCGGGATCGATCTCTGCCGCCCTTTCGATCTGGTGGGCTACGCAACCCCGTTGGCGGGCTGTTTCGGCGAGTTGCCGGGTGTTGTTGCTGTTCTTCCCCCCGACGACGACGATAATGGGGCAGGCTCGGCACAGGTCATCGAGCGACTTTTGCCTCTGCTTGGTGGGGTGGCAGACGGTGTCCACGAAGCGCACCTCCGATGTGGGGCGGCTCCGTTTGATCTCCGCCACGAGTTCCAGCACCCGGGTAAGAGGTTGGGTTGTCTGGCTAATGACCCCATAACGACCTTGCTGGGGCAGGAGATCAACGTCCGCCGGATGGAGGACCACCATCGCCTCAGGGAAGTCACCCGTGAGCCCACGTACTTCCACATGATTGGCTTGACCGATGACGACAGGAAAGTAGCCAGACTCGACGAGATTGGCCAGGGCGTCGTGGGCTTTACGCACGAGCGGGCAGGTGGTGTCCGTGACCTCATGGCCAGCAGCTTTCCACGCCATCCGGTCTCGATCCGCAGCTCCATGGGCGGTGATGACGACAGTGTGGGTGGCGGCAGTGAAGGGGGCCTCCAGATGACCCTGCTGAACACCCAAGGTACGCAGGTGATCATCCACGAGGGGATTGTGCACCAGCTGACCCAGGATGGTGGCGGGGCCGCGTTTGGAAGCGTCATAAGTCGTACGTAAGGCGTCGCGGACGCCGAAGCACATGCCGTGATGTCTGGCCAAGGTGATCTTCATCGGTTTTTTGGTAGAGGCGGGTTTGTTTTAGCTTTGTGGGGCAAAGTTTTAGGGCAAAAAGAAAGGGGTCAAGAGGGGCGTGCCTGCTGCACAATGGCCTCGAGCACCTTGAGATAGGCATTGAAAGCGCTGCGACCAGCGCCCGAGATTTCGTAGGTTGTGCAAGGGCGGGAACTGTCAGGAGCTACGGACTTGTCCTCGCGGACATAGCCTTCCTTGGTCAGCGTTCGCAGGTGGGAGATGAGGTTGCCGTCACTCATGCCCAGTTCCGATTTGAGATCTTGAAAGGCCCGGGGACTGCGTGCCGCAAGCAGGGTCATGATGGAAAGGCGCCCTTTCTCGTGAATCACCCTGTCGAGCTGGGAGAAATCAATCATGCGTGGCGGTAGCGTTGGCGGCGGCAGGGGAGGGGTTGCTGGCGAAGACGGCGACGGCGTAGATGACGTGAAACACTCCAAATGTGAGGCCCAGGAATACGGAAGCCACGGCTCCATTCCAGATGGAAAGCGCAGGGCCGCCCAGAGAAAACCACACTATCGTAAGGATCTGTCCTGTGACAATAAACGCGCGGGCCAGATGAATGATGGACTTGGGCGCAAAGCTGACCGTCGCCTGCAGGGCCAGACCGTAGCAGAGGATCCAGACCAAGGCTGCCAGCTCGACTTGTCGAACATACCAAATCAGGCAGATGCCCAGGATGCCGCCACTCAGCAGGGGCGGCACCACGGCGCGCAGGGCCATCTTGAGGCCATCCGTGATGAAGGGTTGCCCCTTCGTGCGAGACTCCTTCATGAGCAACACCAGATTGGTAATGCTGGCGATGACCAACAGACCCAACCAGGTCGCCAGGAACTTGCCGTCCTGAAATCCATCGCCCTGACCATCCACGGCCTGTTTCAAGTATTCCCGCCAAATGCCGTAGCCTGAGACGGTGAGAGCGAGCATGCCACCAATCATCGCCGCTGGTGCTGACACGGCGCGGTAGATATTGGCGCGCTCCATGAGCGTGCGAATGATCCGCAGGTGTTCCAGCGCCGTGTCGTGCGGGGACGGGGAAGTCATGAGTTCACTTTGTAACACAAAGTGAACGAATCTGGCAAATGATTCTTTTTGCGATTCGGCTGTCGCCTTAGTAGCCGCCTGCGCCGAGTACGCCTGCGCAAGGGATGGCTGCGACACCTGCCTGCTCTGACTTTTCCCGGCGACGATACTCGTCCAGCATGGTCTTGGTGGCGGAGGCGCCACAGCGCGTGGCCCCGAGATCCCGGACCTTGATAAGGGCGTCTACATCCCGCACGCCACCGGCGGCCTTGACCTGCACTTTGGGGGAGACGCTCTGGAGCATGAGATTCAGATCGTGCTCTGTGGCTCCACAGTAGTTGAACCCGCCACCAGGCTGCTTCATGAAGCCGAATCCGGTGGAGGTTTTCACCCAGTCGGCACCACCAGATTCGGCCAGCTGGCAAAGTTTGACGATGAGCTCGTCGCGATTCAGGCCAGCGCCGCCGTGCTTGAGATAGTCGGTCTCCAGGATGACTTTTACCTGGGCACCATGACGATGAGCCTCGTCGCAAACGGTGCGGACCTCAGCTTCCACTTCGTCCCAGTTGCCCCCAAGTGCTTTGCCGGGGTTGATCACCATGTCGATCTCCACGGCCCCTTCTTTGCAGGCGATCTCGGTTTCATACCGTTTGACCTCGCTCGTGCTGTTGCCATGGGGAAAGCCAACCACAGTGCCGATTTTCACACCCGTGTCCGCCAGCCATGTCACGGCCTGCTTCACCGCATGTGGTTTGATGCAGACGGATGCCACCTGGTACTTGGCCGCCAGCTTGCAGCCCTCTTCCAGCTCCTTGTCGGTCAGCGTAGGATGAAGAAGCGAATGATCGATCATCCCGGCAAGTTCTTCGTAACGGTATTTCATGGCGATGCTGCGGAGGAAAGGAAGGGGCGGAGGCCGGGGGTGGCGATACCTAGGTGGACAAAAGCAGTGGGTCAAGACGGATTGAACCACTCTCTTCGGTGACTCCAAAGGCACTTCTGCTTTGCGGTTGTCAACGCGGGGGTGTGGCTATAGCATCGCCCCTCCCGCCAGCAAGAAGTCTCTCCCACATGGTCATTCGTAAAAAAGCACATGCGCGCGCCGGCCTCGTCGGCAACCCGTCCGATGGGTACTTTGGCAAGACGATCTCGTTCGTGGTCCGCAACTACGAAGCAGAGATCGTTTTGTTCGAAACGCCTGAGCTGACGATCGAGCCCAGTGACCGGGACCACTCCGTTTTCCCCAGCATCGGGCAGCTTGCCAAGGATGTGGCGCAGTTTGGCTACTATGGCGGCATCCGTCTGTTGAAGGCAACGGTGAAGAGGTTTCACGACTACTGCACGCGGGAGAACATCGTCCTGCATGATCGCAACTTCACCTTGCGCTACAAGAGCAACATCCCCCCTCAGGTAGGCATGGCAGGAAGCAGTGCCATCATCTGCGCCTGCCTTCGGGCCCTCATGGAGTTTTACGGGGTGGAGGACCAAATCCCCAAGCACATTCAGCCGAACCTGGTGCTGAGCGTGGAGAATGATGAGTTGGGCATTCCCGCAGGCCTGCAGGATCGCGTGATTCAGGTCTACGAGGGGGTGGTGTTCATGGACTTCAACCGTGGCCATATGGAAACGCTCGGTCACGGCATCTATGAGGAACTGGACCCCGCGCTGTTGCCGAAGCTTTACGTCGCCTACACGAAGCGTTTGAGTGAAGGCACGGAGGTTTTCCACAATGACATTCGCAGTCGTTGGAACCGGGGCGAGCGTGACGTGGTTTCAGCCATGTATCACTGGGCGAATCTGGCTGAGCGTGTGAAAGAGCTGCTATTGAGCGGAAGGGGCGGAGAGATTGGCCCGCTTCTCAATGAGAACTTCGACGTCCGTCGCCGGCTCTACAAGATCAGCCCGGGCAACATTGAAATGGTGGAGATCGCCCGCGCCGTCGGGGCGAGTGCGAAGTTCACCGGCAGTGGCGGGGCCATCGTAGGCACCTATGATGATGATG
>JBGGMQ010000843.1:0-10871 GCA_041287975.1 Verrucomicrobium sp.
CGTTGACTCAAACTTCGCCCTTGGGCGTCTGCACCACCTTGCCGCCCAGCGAGAGGATACGGGCCTTCCCTTTGGCGTCCTCCGCCTCGGCGATCTGGCCGTTTTTCACATACATCTGTGAGAGGGCCGTCCAGGCGAGCAGGTCATTCGGCCGGAGAGTCGTGGCCATGAGCCCCGCCCCGATAGCTTCCCTCGTCTGGCCGGACTTGAGCAAGGCCATTCCCAGAGCATGCCAGCCATCGAAGAAATTGGGATCGAGCTCCACAGAACTGCGGTAGAGGCTGACAGCCTCGTCGATCTCGCCAATGGCCACCATGCCACTGGCATCGTCGTAGAAGGCATCGCGTTCCGTAGTGTCACTCATGGGCGGGCGTGTAAGGGTGTAAAAGCAAGAAGGGCCAGATCACTCTGGCCCTTCCTCAAAGATTTTCTTTCTTACTTCATGCCCAGAAGGCGGCGCTGAATGGGTGAGATGTCTTCCTTGCCCGCCTCACGCTGCCGTTGGAACCAGGAGCGGAAAATGTCGCCCTGCATCCAGGTATCCACGGACTTCTCAATGTTGGCCTTCGTGGTGGCTCCGTCATCGCGCTTGCGGAGCTCCTTGGAGAGCACGTACACGAGCAGCAGACCGTTTTCCGTGGGGAGAGGCTTGGTGAAGCTTCCGGCGGCAGTGGTGCTGGCCTCAATGGCGATCTCGCGACCGTTGCTGAGGTCCATGGGAGGATTGGAGGGCGAGAATTCAGCGAGCTCCTGGGGAGTGAGGGCAGCCTCCTTAGCGGCGTCCGCGAAGGTCTTGCCAGCTTTGATGCTCTCTTCGACCTTCTTTTTGGCCTCGTTGGCGGCCTTGGTCATGAGTTCCTTGGCCTTTTGGTCCACAAGGGTGGTTTTGATGCTTTCCTTCACGGTCTCAAGATCCTGCTGCTTTGGATCTTCAGTCTCGGTGACGCTGAAGAAGTAGTAACCCTTGGAGCCTTCCACAGGATCGCTCACAGGGCGGACTTTGGGATCGTTCTTGAAGACTTCCGAAAGGAGGGTGAACTCTTCTTTGAGATCGTCGGGGGGAGTCTCCAAGGCGAACAGACCGACCTTCTTGAGCTCGACCTTGCTGGCCTCTGCGACTTGGTCCAGCTTGGCGCCGGGCTTGATCACGGCCTCACCGAAGTTGTTGATCTTGGTCGTGCTCTCATTGCGCACCTTTACGGTGTCTTCCGCATTGAGCTTCTCCACGTCGGGCTTGGCGAAGTACACATACGAGAAACCGCGCTTGGGAGCGGTCATGAAGGTGTCCTTCTTCTCTTCGTAGTACTTGGCGATCTCTTCGTCCGTGATCTGGGCGTCCTTCTTGAAGGTTTCCTGGGCGAAGGGAATGGAGGCGGCCTTGATGGTCTGGAAGTTGGCAGCGTAGAGCTGCTTGGCGATGTTGCTGTTCAGGACGGCATTACCCGCCACGACTTGCTGCAAGCGCTGAAAGCCGACCCAGTCACGCAGAAGGTCGAAGACATCGCTGTCACGCATCCCCTGGGCGGTGACGGCGCTCTGGAAACGCTCGGCGATATTGGCATCATAGACGCCATTGCTCTGGAACATGGGGAGCTTCTTGAAGGCGTCCTTGGCTTCGGCATTGGTGGCCTGGATGCCGTTGGCTTCCATCTCATGACGGAGTACCAGCAGGTTGAAGACGAAGTCCGCAGGGGTGCGGTCTTCAAACTGGTACTTCTGGACGATGTAGCCCATCATGTCGGCAAAGCCGCCACGACCGGAGGGAGCCGTAAGCTGCATGCCGTACGCGAGGCTGTACAGGCGCTCCAGGCGACTGCGCTCGGCGAAGGAGTACTCTTTGCCGTAGATCGTGAAGGCGTGATCCTCTGCTGAGACCTGCCCGTGCGGCCGTTGGTTCGTCTGCCCGCCCCAGAACGTGAAGGCAAGAATGATGATCGCGGCAAGCGTGATCATGATGGGCTTTGTCTGGCGGCGAAGAAACTCGAGCATGGGAAGCGGGGTGAAAAGCGAGCGGCGAAGAAATGCCGCCCGCAGGCGGGGTCAATCAGTTTTTACAGAGAAGCGCGGGCGTTTTGGGCCACAGCGCACGAAATCTGCCTCTATTGGGACATTGCGGCGGTTTCGCGGGTCTGGATGGAGGGGGCAGGCGTCTGCGTGTCCCGCATCAGCTTGTCCATCGTCGGGTCAGATTTGACGCCGCGTGCGATGGCATTCTTGTAATGCTGACGAGCGAGATTCCAGTTGGGAGGATTGGCCGTGGCGTAGAGCACTGCGAGGTTGAAATGGGCGTCGCCGTAGCCAGGATCGATCGCCAGAGCCCCTTTGAATTCGGCCTCAGCCTTGGCGCGGTTGCCCATCTTGGTGGCGATGATGCCCATGTAGTGACGGGAGCGGGCATTGTCGTTGTTCTTCTCCACGCTCTTGGCAAACATGGCGTAGGCTTCATCCATACGGTTCTGCTGGAAATAGCTGACGCCGAGCCGGTAGAAAGCGACGGGATTCTCCGGATCGTACACCAGGCACTTTTGCAGCATCACCTCTGCCTCCTCGTACTTGCCTTCCTGAAGGCGAATACCGGAAAGGCTGGTGAGAGCCGTGATGTTCTTGGGATTGGCCCGGAGAACGTCCTGATAGGCCAGGCTGGCGGCAGCATAGTCGGCACGGATGAGCTGCTCCTCGGCGTGGGCCATGAGGCGCTCCTCTTCAGTCGCGTCATAGGCGAGCACCCGCCGGCTGGGAGATGCCGCCTTGCCTGCTGAGGCAGAGGATCGGCCGCTGGTGGCTTCCAGCGTGGCATTCACCCCACTGGCCGCAAAGATTTCCTTCAACTGGGGCTCACTGAAAAGGGGCTCCTCTTCGACAGACACCATGATTTTGCCCGCGGTCATCTCCTCAAGATTCTGCATGAGAGAAATGGAAGAGTTCTCAAGCTTCTTCATTTCTCCGATGACGATTTCCTTGGCCTGACGCTGACGCTCCTGCTGGCGGAGCTGACGCATGATGATATTGCGCAGCATTTCGTTCTCACTGGCAAGGCGTCCAGCTTCGCCCGATTTGGCATTGCTGGCATTACTACGAGCCGCTGGCTGCCGCTCCAACTCCCGGTTCAACTCCTTGAGCTTGACCGTGAGGTCGGCGACTTGGGTCTGGTAGATGGTGTTTTCCTGACGGAGTCGGGTGAGCTCTCCTTGAATGCTGGTGAGCTGCGTCTTCAGCGCCGAGATCTCAGCATCTTTGCGCAGGCCATCATCCTTCATGGCATCGATCTGCTGACTGGCGCTGGCAAGCTGCTGCCTGAGGCGCTCGTTCTCACCCATCAGCTTTTGCAGGTCTTCAGCTTTGGGGGCGTTGCGGGTGGCAAGGGCAAGCGCCTGCTCCAGCCTCTTCTGGGCGGCGTCTTTCTCAGCGAGCTGCATGCGGAAGTCGTCCGAACGAATCGAGTCTTCCAGCTTGGTCTCGGCAAGCTCCTGCTGCAGTTGCTTGTAGAGGGCTTCCTTTTCCGCAAGCTGCTTCTTCAACTCCTCACCCTGAAGCGCCATCCGGCGGGCGGCGGCAAGGTCGATCTCCATTTTCACGAGATCCCCTTCCAGCTTCTTCTCCATGGCTTCCTTGCTGCTTGCCAGCTTGGCCATTTCCTCAGACTTGAACTTGGCAACCTTTGTGGTCTCGAGATCCTTGCGGACTTTTTCCAGATCTGCCTCCATCAGTTTCTGAGCAGCATCTTTCTCCACGATCATCTTCTTCATCTCCTCAGCCAGCGCCGCACCACGACGGGCTTCCACAAGCTCGCCTTCCAGCCGGGTAAGCTCGGCCTGCAGCTTTTGCTGGAGAGCCTCCTTCTGGGTCATGGCTGCCTTGAGCGTCACGGCTTCATCAGCACCCTGCTGGGCAACGGCGAGATCCGCCATGAGCTTTTTCTGTGAGCCATCCTTGGCAACCATGGCTGCACGAAGCGTTTCCACTTCTTTTTCTGCTGCGGCCAGATCTGCCACCAGCTTCTGCTGGGTGGAGTCGTGATCACTCATGGCCGCACGGAGGGATGTCACCTCTTTTGCTGCGGCTTTTTGCGCGGCCGCCAGATCCGCTGTCAGCTTTTTCTGGGTGGTATCCTTCTCACTTACAGAGAGGCGAAGGGCTGCGGCTGACTTCTCAGCGGTCGCCAGGTCCGCAGCCAGTTTTTTGTGAGCTGTTTCTTTTTCACTGACGGTGAGACGAAGGGCTTCGACCGTCTTTTCTGCCGCCGCCAGATCTGTTGCCAGCTTCTTTTGAGCGGTTTCCTTGTCGGTGACGCTCAAGCGGAGCGTTTCGGTGGTTTTCTGTGACTTGGAGAGGTCGCCCTCCAGCTTTTTCTGGGTGGTCTCCAGCGAAGTGATGGTTTTCTTCAATTCGGCCGCCTTGGAGGCGGAGGTGGTCGCGGCTACCAGTTCTGTTTTGGCAGAGGTCAGAGATTGATTCACCTTTGCCAGTTCGGCATTGGTCTGCTCGATCGTGACGTCTCTGGCCGCAATGGTCTTCTTCAGAGTCTCAGCCTCGGCCGCAATGGTCTTCTTCACATCGTCCGCTTCAGCGGCGATTTTGCGAGCATCAGCCAACTCCCCTTCCAGTTTCTTCTGAAGCGCTTCCTTTTCGGCGATAGTGCGGCGCATTTCGGCCGTCTTGACCGTGCCCTTTTTCGATTCGGAAAGCTCGACCTCAAGGCGGGCCAGATCATTCTCCAGCTTTTGGCGCTCGAGATCTTTTTCAGCGAGGGTCTTCTTCAACTCCTCTGACAACATGGCGTCGCGACGGGCGGCGGTGAGGTCAGCGATGAGCTTGCGCTGCGCCTCGTCCTTGTCCGCCATGGTTTTCTTGAGGTCTTCTGTCTCCCTGGCCTTCAGCTTGGCGTCGGCGACTTCGGACTCGAGTTGCCTCTGAAGGGCCTCTTTTTCAGCGACGGTCTTCTTCAGCTGGGTGGACATGGCGGAACCGCTCTTGGCGGTATTGAGCTCCACCTTGAGGGTTTCAATCTCCTCATGGAGTTTGTTTTGAGCGGCTTCCTTTTCGGCGACCGCCTTACGCATATCCATCACATCCTGGGCTCCCTGACGCGCCTCGGCGAGTTCCGCCTCCAGCTTCTTTTGAGCTGCATCTTTGTCAGCCAGGAGCTTCTTGAACTCCTCTGGCTTGTCCTTCTTGATGATTTCGATCTCGCCTTCGAGCCGCTGCTGGTTGGCCTGAAGGGTTTCTTTCTCCTTCAGCAGGTTGTCCATCACTTTGGTGGACTCGGTGAGCTGTGCAGTGGTTTTGGAAAGAAGCTCAGAAACCATCTTGGATTCATTGCGTGCCTTTTCCACCTCGGCTTTTCCTGTGGTGTCGCGGGACTTTGACTCGCCACTTAGCGACTCGACACGCTCATTGAGATCCTTCATCTGCCGCTCCAAAAGCAGCTTTTCCTGCTGCGCACGATTTTTCTCCTCAAGCGTGGTCTTGTAGCTCGAGTCGTAGGCCTTGATTTGGGCGGCCATTTCGGAATTCTGCCGCTGCAGATCCAGATACTGCTTTGTCACCGCTTCCAAGTTTGCACTGCTCTGGGAGGAGGCTGCCGGGGCACTCGTGGTCGGAGCTGATGCACTGGACTTGCCAGCGCTTGATGCCGTGGCAGGACTGGAAGCGACGGGCAAAGCGCCGCCTAGCTTCGAGGAGATTTGCTGGAGGGACAGCTCGATGGCTTTCAGGCGGTAAGTCACCACTTCTGGCTGCCACTGAGGAAAATTCTGCGCCACATTGGCGACCAATCCGCGAGATTCTTCGTATTTAGCATAAGCACCGCGCAGATCTCCACCCTGCTCGAGCTTCTCAGCCTCATTTTTAAGCATGTAGCCCTTGAAGTACAGCTCACCAGCCTCGCCGCCTCCGCTTTGCGCCGGGACGCTCAGGAGGCCCATGGCCAGCCAGCACATAATGAGGGAATGGTAAATGCGCATGATGGGGAAATGGAGACGGTGACAATAAACTGCTGCCCCCTACTTGTCTATCACGAGGAATGCCAGCCAAAACGCGTTTTTCCGCGCAGGGAGCGGGCTCCCGCGTTTTTTTTCTTTTTTTAAAACCCGAAAACCTGCTAAATGTGCTCGATGACAGTACCCGCCTCAAAGCGAACTTTGGGAAGATAGGCATAACGGTCATCTTCAGACCGATAGCCAGCGGGACAAAGTACGGCAGTGGTGTAGCCACGCTGAGTGAGGCCCAGGACTTCATCAAATTTTTGAGGCACAAACCCTTCCATGGGGCAGGTGTCGATGCCCAACAAGGAGGCAGCCAGCATGAACTGCCCCAAAGCAATGTAGGCCTGGCACTTCGCCCAGTTCTGGAGGTCCACTTGGGAAAAGCTGCCATTAACCAGCGTCTTCATGATCATGTTCTTGAAGCCGAACAAGGCATCTGGAGTGCCCCCACGGACCTCGGCCATGCGGAAGACATTGGCATCCACATCGGCCTCCTCGTAGGAGGTGCGCACTGCCATGACCACCAAGTGCGAAGCGTCCGCCACCTGACGCTGCCGCCACGCGTGCGAGACCAGTTGCTCACGGATTTCCTTGTTTGTCACGACCAGAAATTTCCACGGCTGCAACCCGTAGGAGGAGGGAGTGAGCACGAGAGACTCCTCCAGATCCGCCCAAATCTCCGCAGGAATGCTCCGCGCAGGATCAAACACCTTCGTGGCATAGCGCCACTGCAGGGCTTCCAGCAGGGTGGATGAGGTGATGTGAGACATGAAGGAGCTAGAGCGAGAGGATACGAAACGAAACCGACTGAAGCACAGGGCGACGCCGAATCCAGAGACGAAAAAAGGCAGGGAATCCGGTGAACAGCCCCTAGTCATGGGACCAATCCCCCTTCTCCCTGCCGAAGATGGGCAGATGCACCTGCCCTGACGGAGCCTAGAGATTAGCGCTCGTCGATCGGAAGCACTTTCTGGCCGTAGGGCTTGCCCACGTATTCACTCAGCGGACGGAAGAGGCGGTTCTCAGACCACTGCTCCAGCACGTGTGCCGTCCAGCCGCTCATGCGGGAGATGGCAAAGATGGGGGTGAAGAGGTCGGTGGGAATGCCGAGGCTGTAGTAAACCGTGGCGCTGTAGAAGTCGACGTTCGCGTTCAACCCCTTCTCCTCACGCATGATGGTGGCGATGCGCTCAGACATCTGGATCCACTTGGGCTCGCCGAGCTGGTCACTCAGCTTGATGGCCATGTCCTTCAGGTGCGGGGCGCGCGGATCCAATACCTTGTACACACGGTGCCCGATGCCCATGATTTTCTTCTTCTGGGCGAGTGCGTCAGCCACCCAGGAATCGACCTTGTCCACCTCACCGATTTCCTCGAGCATGTGGATCACGCCTTCATTGGCACCACCGTGCAGCGGGCCCTTAAGGGCACCGATGGCGGCGCTGATGGCGGAGAACATGTCTGAGAGCGTGGAGGCGACGACACGGGCGGTGAAGGTGCTGGCGTTGAAGCCGTGCTCCGCGTGGAGGACGTAGGCCACATCCAGCGTTTGTTCGGCCTCCTTGCTGGGTGTTTCACCCGTGATCAGGTAGAGGAAATGGGCTGCCTCGCCGAGGTCCTTGCGCACTGGGGGAAGATCCAGGCCCTGACGAGCGCGATGAAAATAAGCTGCGACAACGCCGATCTGGGACACCAGCTTGATCGCAGTGGCCAGCTCAGCATTCATGCTCAGATCGTGCCGCTGGGTGTCGTAACAGCCCAACATGGACACTGCGGTTCGCATGATGTCGATCGGCTTGGCCGTCTTGGGGGCATTGACGAGGAAATCGATGACACCCTGAGGAATCTCACGCTCGGCACGCAGGGCCGTGGTCAGGGAATTCAGCTCAGCGCGGCTTGGCAGGCGTTGATGCCACAGCAGGTACACTACCTCTTCATAAGAGACTTTTCCCGCCAGTTCATTGATGTCGTACCCACAATAAAAGAGGATGCCTTCTGCGCCCTTCACTTCGCCGAGTTTTGTTTCTGCGGCGACCACACCTTCGAGACCTTTTGAGACGACAGCCATTGGAGAGAGTTGGTGAACGTTGAAAATTAAGTTTTGCCTGAAATGTTCGTCACCAGAAAGTCCTGCCCCCTCCAGCGCGATCACGATCAAGAGTTTGTTAGCTGCGGGGTGGTACGCACTCAAGCGAAAACCGCGCCATGAAGGGCCGGATTTGCAATGTCAGGCCAATTCACAGTGGAGAATCCAACCTAGGGGTACGGCGAGCCCTCCAGACATTCTTCTTACATTTTCCAAATTCCCCTGACACCTTGTGAGACGGTACACTGTCAGGCATGAAGACGCTGTTTCCCATCCTGATCGCGGCCCTCGCTGCGGCCGCTCCCTTGAAGGGCTCTGATCCCTATGAAGTGCACGAGTGGGGCACCCTGACTCAGGTTACAGGCTCTGATGGCCGCCCTCTGCCCTGGTACCAGCCCCTGAGCGATCTCGCGACTCTCCCTCCGTTTGTCGGCACCAACCCTCTCCGGTCCAAAGCCCAATCGCTTTACACCCTTCGCATGGAAACGCCGGTGCTCTATTTCTACCCCAAAACCGCCCTGACCGTGAAGGTGCGGGTCTCCTTCAACCAAGGCGCCATCACGGAATGGTATCCCCAGCCCGTCACGTTTGGCGCGGCTGCCTTCGCGGCGGCAGGGCAATCTGTCCTCTCCTCTCCCTACACCGAGTGGAAGGTGGATTTGCTGCCCCCCTCAGACGCCACCGCATTGGCCCAGATCCCTGCGGTACCACCGGGGCAAGGCCAGCACTATGCCCATGCACGAGAGGTGCCTGATGCATGGATTGCTCGCTCCAACCACTCCACCGCTGGCCTCCAAGCCGACAAATTTATCTTTTACCGGGGAGGCGCGGAGTTTGCCATTCCCGTAGTGACGGAGGCGGTCTCTGACTCAAAGTTGTTCTTGCGCAATCACCTGCCGGAGGCGCTGCCAGCGGCTTACGTCCTCCGCGTCCAGGATGACAAAGCATACTGGATGCGCTTGGGAGCCCTCGAACCCTTTGCAACCGCCCTTGATCCCACAAAAGTCACGCTGTCAGCCCCAGACAAACCTCTGATAGAAGCCGCAACCGCCATGGGGACGGCCATGCTGAAAGACCTGACCGAAGCTGGTCTCACGGCTGCAGAAGCGGCCGCCATGGTCGCCACCTGGCAGGATTCATGGTTCAAAGAGCCGGGCACGAGGGTTCTCTGCCTGCTGCCGGAGAAATACGTCGACCAGATTCTGCCACTGCAACTCACGCCCGCCCCCAACAAAGTGAAGCGTGTGTTTGTGGCGCGTCTGGAAATCTTCACTCCAGCGCAGGAGTCCCGTCTGGCGATGCTGCTGGACCAGTCACTCACCGCCCCAAAGGAGCAGAGGCAGGAGCTGCTGGCAAAGCGTGCTGAGGATCTCCAAGCTCTCCAACTGGGCCGCTTTGGCGCTGCAGGCCTGGAACGCGCCGTGGCAATGAAGCGCAACGCTCTGCAATCGGCCTACTTTGAGCTCGAAGCCGAGTTGACCAAGGTCAAAAAGACAACGGCATCCACCAAGGTGAATGCCGTGTCAGCGAGATAAGTGCCGGTTGGTGGACAGCTTAGAGCTTGCCCATCAATCTCAAAAGCGTGACGGCCATGTCTGCCGGCGAGTCGGAGACTGCGATGCCGCACTCTGCGAGGATCTTCTTCTTCGCAGCGGCGGTGTCGTCGTCACCACCCACAATGGCGCCGGCATGCCCCATGCGGCGTCCGGGAGGTGCGGTGGCACCCGCAATGAAACCTGCGATGGGCTTTTTGCAGTGATCCTTGGCCCAGCGAGCGGCTTCAGCTTCGGCGTTGCCACCGATTTCACCGATCATGATGATACCTTCGGTCTCAGGATCTTCATTGAAGAGCTGCAGCACGTCGAGGTGGGAGGTGCCGTTTACGGGGTCGCCACCGATGCCGACGCAGGTGCTCTGGCCGTAACCACGCGTCGTGAGCTGCCACACAGCTTCGTAGGTAAGAGTGCCGGAGCGGGAGACAACACCGATGTTGCCACGCTTGTGAATGTAGCCGGGGGCGATGCCGATGCGGCAGCCGCCGTAGGATTTGTCGCCAGTGCCAGGGGTCACAAGGCCGGGGCAGTTCGGGCCGATGAGGCGGGTCTTGCTGCCCTGCATGACGGACTTCACCTTGATCATGTCATTGACTGGGATGCCTTCGGTGATGCACACCACGAGGTCGAGACCTGCGTCCACGCCTTCCAAAATGGCTTCAGCCGCGAAGGGTGGCGGCACGAAGATGACGCTGACGGTCGCGCCGGTCTGCTTCACGGCTTCATCGACGGTGTCGTACACAGGCACCTTGTGAGTGCCGTGATCAAAGGTCTGGCCACCCTTGCCGGGGGTCACCCCTGCGACGAGTTGCGTGCCGTAATCGAGCGACGCTTTTGCGTGCCGGGAACCAAAGTCGCCAGTGATGCCCTGGACGAGGATGCGGGTAGAGGGATCAACGAGGATAGACATTTTTGGGAGAGGGAAAAGGGATATGGGTCAAGGGATAAGGCAGGGCAGGACTAAGAATGCCCTGGCTTGCGCTTGTGGATGCAGATGGAATTGCCGTCTGGGTCGCTGATGAGGGCCATGTGGCAGACGGGGGATTCGAAGGGTTCAGAGTAGAACTTCACTTCCTTGGTCTTCAGCCACTCAATCGATTTTTCGAAATCTTCGACTTCGAGGGCGACTCCACCGCCATCTTTGCTGGGCTTCCAGTCGGTCGACATGTCCGTGATCGCGAGGACATGGGGACCGACTTCGTATTCGACCCACCCATGACCCTCGTGCTCAAAGACTGAGCCGGGGGT
>JBGGMQ010000844.1:0-8482 GCA_041287975.1 Verrucomicrobium sp.
ATTTCGAGGCTGATGTCAATGCGAGTAGCATTCCCATGTCGCGCAGCGTTGTTGGCAAGTTCTTGTGCAATCCGGTATAAATTGACGGCGGCATTGGCATTTTCCACCATGACAGAGTTGGGACAGTAGAAGAAACAGGGGATCTCATAAAGAGACTCGATGCTTTTCGCCAGTTTCGCCAAAGCCATCATCAAGCCGTCCCCCTCCAGATCCATGGGAGCGAGGCCTCGTGCGATGTTCCGGCACGCCGCAGTGGCCTCTCCTATTAATACGCTGATTTCGGCTGCCTGGCTTAGATTTGGTGGACGATTTTTGCGTAGAGAATCTGTAAAAAGCTCGCTCTTCAATTTGATGGCAGCGAGGCGCTGGCAAAGATCGTCGTGGAGATCATGCCCGATGTTGCGCCGCTCCCGTTCGCTGACGGCGAGGATTTGCTGTTCGATGGTCTTGCGATCCGTCACATCCCGGCAGAGCGCGGCGATGCGATGCACCTGGCCTGCGGCATTCTTTACCGGGAACAACCGGCCTTCGATCCACCGGACGGACCCGTCGGGATGCTGAATGCGGTAGTCGCAGTTGGCCATGCTTTTGCCATGGAATAAGGGCTCCATGGCATGCTCCAGCGTGTCGTGGTAGTCATCCAGCACATAGTCATGCCAGCTGCGGGGATCCTCGACGAGCTTTTTGATGCTACGGCCCCATACTGTCTCATAGGCCGGATTCACGTAGAGCACCTGGCCTTCGGGGGTAAAAATAAAGAACAAGTCTCCCACATTGTCCGCGAGCTGGTGGAAGCGGTCCTGGTTTTCCCGCAGAGCACGGCTGATCTCTGCGAATTCATCGTTCCCAGCCAGAGGCTCGGGCAGGGGGGCTCCAGACTCGGTGATGCGTGCATTCTCCAGCAGTTGCTTCATCCGGCGGGTGAGGAACTGATGCAGGCCCCACCAGAGAATGAGGCAGGCCACGGCATGCACGCCTGCCGAGACCAGCCCCTGGCTGCGAGCGGTACGATGGGCGATGGCGATGGGAGTTTGCAGGTCTCTCTCCACCACGACCATCCACTGGAGGGGATCATCAGTCTCCGCAGGCAGAGGGTGGGCAGCAATGGCCCCGCCCAGTGGGTCCGTGCCCGTGACAGGGATGCGATCCTTCGCCGCTTGTTTCATCAGCCGGGCCACCGTTGGGGAGACCTCACCCAGCAGGGGTTTGCCGACCCATGCGTCCTTGGTGCTGGAGACCACGGCATTCTCCTGGTTGCAGATGGCGACCCAGTGCACCCCAGGGTCCCGGTTAAGAAACAACAACTCCCGACGGAGCGCTCCTTCCGCACTGACAGTGCGGGCGGCCAGCATTTCCGCCAGCCGTGCGGCCGAGCGTTGAGACTGCTCCAGAACCCGCTCTTCGGCACGGCGAAGATCGCTCTTGAGCAGCAAGAGCGTGTTAAACGTGATGAACCCGAGACTGAAAATGAGCATCAGCAACGGGATGCTGATGCGCAGAGGCGGCGGAAAGCGCTGCCAGATGGACGTCATGGCCTAAGAACAACGCAGCTAAGGACAAAACGCAAGTGCGGATTGGCATCAGCTGACCTTATTCGGAGGGGGCGACTACGGCTTGGGAGCAGGTGTCGATGCCAGCCAGGCTCCACGGGTGTTCGTCTTCCTTTTGAAGATGCGTTCGCCGGCGCAGACGAACAGCCAGTCGTGATTCTCACCGGCGAACTCTGTGCTGACGATCTTTGCACCCAGGAACGGCGGGGCAATGGTCCCGGAGTGCCGGCCCATGGCGTCGAACACCTGGATGCCCAGTTCCGTCGTCACATAGTAGCGCCCCTTCTCGTCGGTTGTGGCTCCATCGCCTAGTGACTCCCCCTTGGCATTGTTGGGGGACACCTGCATCGTCATGTATGGCTCGGCACCCGTCAGTTTCCCATCGTTCTGGATCTGCCAGGTCCACACATTGCGACCCCCGTGTTCGGACACAGCCAGTGCCGTCTGGTCTGCGGAAAGGGTGATGCCGTTGGGCCGGATCACGTGCCCTTCATCCGCTACGAAAGCTTTGCCCTCGGGGGTGATGCAGTGAATCCGCCTGGTGGGTGTTTCTGTGAAATACACGAACCCTTTTTTGGTAACGATCAGGTCATTGGGCTTCACGTCTATGATCAGTTCTTTGACGGTCCCGTCTTTCTCAAACACCACCACCTTGCCCGCCTTGTTCTGGCAGGCGTAGATACGCCCGTCCGCACCCAGTGCCAGCCCGCTGATGCCGGGCTGGTTGTCGATGAGCAGGCTTACCTTGCCGTCGAGCGCCAGTTGGTAGATGCCTTTTCCTGTCTTCACATCGGTGAAGAGCAGGTTGCCTTTGGCATCGCTCGCCAGACCGTCTGTGAACGAGTAGCCGGTGACGGCTTCCTGCCAGCCCTGGCCTTCCACGAGATTGTCATGGAGGGAGGTGTCCTGGGCGGACAGGATGAAAAGGGGCGAGAGCAGGCAAAGCGCGGCGAAGAAAGTTTGTTTCATAATATCCGTGAGATGAGATGAGGTGCTGGGAAGAGGGCTTGGCGGAATCAGGGTTATTTCCGCCAGAGCCATTTCATGGCCTCAGGGAAGATCGAGCCACCGTGTTTGCTGTTGTGCTGGCCATCCCCAAACTCAAACTTCACGTCGTATTTCATGAACTTCAGAGAGGCAAACATCATCTGGTTCGCCAGCGGCCAGTTGCCGTAGGGATTGTCCAGGTCGTTGGCCCCGTCCTGCAGGAAGATGCGCATGGGTTTGCGCTCTGTGACGCGGATCAGATAGGGGTAGGCATGACCGCCAGCGAGGTCGACATAGCTGCCGATGGTGGAGAAGACCTTGCGGAACTTGTCCGGCCGCTCCCATGCCACGGTGAAGGCGCAGATGGCCCCGCTGCTGGCTCCGCCAATGGCCCAGCCTTCCGGGTCCTCCGTCAGCTTGTATTGCTTCTGCACCTCGGGGATGATCTCCTCCAGGAGGAATCGGGTATAAGTATTGCCCAGGGTGTTGTATTCCTTGCCCCGGTTGTTGGATTTCCAGGCGCTCTGCGGCTTGGGCT
The DNA here is from genome assembly GCA_041287975.1 of Verrucomicrobium sp. Lineage (GTDB taxonomy): Bacteria > Verrucomicrobiota > Verrucomicrobiia > Verrucomicrobiales > Verrucomicrobiaceae > Verrucomicrobium. Next base: position 3,076 of record JBGGMQ010000844.1, read on the forward strand.
CGCCGTTGTGTCCGGGGTTGATGAAAACGGCGATGGTCGGCGGCATGTCGCCACTGGCGATCAGGTTGTCGAAGACGGTTGGCACCCGCCAGTTGCCCTTGAGGTTCACATAGTCGTGGCCGTCCTGAAACACCATGAGCGAGGCTGGCTTCTCAGCGGTGTACTGGGCGGGCACATAGACCCACCAGTCGCGCGTCGTGCCCGCGAAGATTTTGGACTGCCACACGGGCATCTGAGTTACGGTCCCTTTCGGCACACCCGGCTTTTCCTGGGCGAGTTCCCCGGTCTTGTAGTCGTCGATGGCGAAGGCCGGTGAGGCGAGTAAAAGGGAAGCAAAAAGGACTGGAAGGCGCATGGTGGCTGCTATCAACGCCACCGGGATCGGGAATGTTTCCTACGATTGCCTTGTGCACTGACCCGCGAAGATCTCCAGGACGTCTTCGCAGAGGGACTCGATCTCATCGCGAGCATGGCTGACGTAGATCATGGGGATGGCAAACTCCGTTTGCACTGCTTGAAGGTAGGGCAGGACTCTTTGTTTCAGACGCTGGTCCAGACTGGAAAGCGGTTCATCCATGAGCAGCAAACTGGGGGAAGCCAGCAGAGCCCGCCCAAGGGCGATACGTTGCTTTTCCCCACCACTGAGTTGGTGAATGCGACGGTCCAGGAGGCTTTTGAGTTCCAGAATGTCGACGACTTTCTCCTCCTGAATGGCGGATCCCTGACGTAGGCCGAATCGCAGATTTTCCCGGGCACTCAGATGGGGGAACAATGCCAAGTCCTGAGGCACATACCCTACTTGTCGCTTTTCCGGCGGCAGATGCAGTTTTTGACCCACATTGTCCAGCACTCGACCATGGAGGATCACCCGACCAGTGGTGGGGCGTCGCAGGCCTGCAATCACCTCCAGCAGCGAGGTCTTGCCCGCGCCCGACGGGCCGAAGAGGCCCGTGACCGCTGCGCCCAGCTCGACACTGGCCTTCAGGCTGAAGTCTGCTAGGGGGAGGCTGATGTCCTCAAGCTTCAAGCTCATCGGAATGACCTCCTGCGGGTGAGAGTCTCGCTGATCCAGAGGGCGGCAAAAGCCAGTACCACGGAGACGCCAAGGAGTTTCGTGGCTTGCTCGTCTTGTCCGGTCTGCACCAGCTGGTAGATGGAGAGCGAGAGCGTTGACGTCTTCCCTGAAATATAACCCGCGACCATGATAGTGGCTCCAAACTCTCCCAGTGCTCTCGCGAATGAGAGCACCACTCCAGCCGCGACCCCGCGACGTGCCAGGGGGAGGGTGATGGTCCAGAAAACATTCCAAGGCCGTCGCCCCAAGGTTCGGGCGATGCCTTCGAGGCGTACAGGCACCTCCTCAAACGCCGTCCGCAGGCTGCGCACCAGCAGAGGGAACGACATCACCGCCAGGGCCACCACCACGGCCTTCCAGGTGAAGGCGACTTCGATCTCAAAGTTGTCGTAAAGCCAGCCCCCCAGGGGGCCGCGGCGTCCCAGTAGCTTGAGAAGGATCAACCCTGTGGCGACGGGGGGCACCACCAAGGGGAGCGCGATCAGGGTCTCCACCAGGGATTTACCCGGCCAGGAATGACGCGCTAGCAACCAGGCCAGTGCCGCTCCCGGAGGCAGCGTCAGGACCACCGCCGCAGCGGCCGTCCATATCGTCAGCCAGAGGGCTTGCCAGTCGTCGGGAGTCATGGGGAGGGGCATGGCCCCCAGATCGGTGGCCGTCATTGTCCCTAAGTCCCTCACGAGGCTCTGTCAATCGATCGGGCCGGGCCATGGAATGGGCCTTGACCCGACCGCGATTGCCGCCTTGCTTGCGGCCTTCCTCATGAAAGTTCTGCTCCTTTGTGCCCCGGTCGCGCTTCTGTCCTTCGCCAGCTCATTGCAGGCCGACCTTACCATCACCCAAAAGACGGACAGCCCCGGGTCCAAAGGCACCGTCACCATGAAGATCAAGGGATCGAAGGTGCGGATCGACAATGCGGGCGCCAGCTCCACCATTGTGGAGACCTTGACGGGTGAAATGCAGAATCTGGACCACGAGAAAAAGCAGGTGGAGAGTGGCAACCTTCACAAAGGGACGCATTCAACCGATCTCAAGGCTGCCATTTCTGTGGCCAAAAGAAGCCGTCCGAAACCGCTGGGAACTGTCGAAAAGCTGGGCGACCAGGATTGTGATCTCTATGAGTGGGACATGGGAGGATTGAAGGCAAAGCTGTGGGTGGCCCGGAGCTATCCTCAACAGGAGCAGATCAAAACCGAGATGGCCCCCCTTGCGGCCCTGGGAAACAACCTGGCTCTGGCAGATCTCCCCGGTGTGGTGGTGCGTACAGAGATGAACCTGGGGGGGGCCCACGCTTCGACCGTACTGGAGAGCGTGAAAATGGATCCGCTGCCCGACACGGATTTCGCGATCCCAGCAGACTACAAGTTCCTTGAGAAGCCTAAGGTGAAAAAATAGGGCTGCCCGTTACAGGCAGCCCCTCGTCCGGGTGAGATGTTGTTTCGAGCGGTCGGTCCGTTGGCCTCACTCGCCTTTGCCCCACAGCCACCGCATGGTGTCGGGGAACATCGCGGCACCGTGCTTGCCGTTGTGGGTGCCTTCACCGAGCACGAACTTGTGCTGCCAGCCGGCAAATTTGAGAGCAGCGGCCATGTCCTGGTTGGCCAGCGGCCAGTTGCCAAACTGATTGTCCAGGTCGTTTTTCCCGTCCTGCAGGAACACGCGGATCTTCCGGCGGGACTCCAGGAGCTTCTGCAGCTCGGGGGTGTTGTAGGTGTTCTTTGCCACCTCAGGCTGGGTCTTGCGGATCTGCGCCGGGTAAATGTAGCCGCCGCGGATGTTGGTGAAGCTGCCGATGTGGCTGATCACTTTGCGGAAGGCGTCTGGACGTTCCCAAGCGACGGTGAAGGCGCAGATGCCGCCGCTGCTGCCACCTGAGATGGCGCGCTGTTCGGGATCTTCCGTCAGCTTGTACTGCTTGCTCACCTCGGGGAGGATCTCTTCCAGCAGAAAGCGGGCGTATTGATCGCTGGGCGTGTCATATTCAAAGCTGCGGTTGCTCCGGGCTTTTTCGCTGGGATTGGCTGCGGGGAAATTACCGGGGCTGATGAAGATGGCGATGGTCACCGGCAGCTCTTTCTTGTGAATCAGATTGTCCAGAACATAGGTGATGTTGTTGGGCCCGGTCTGTTTCGCGTCGCCTTTGGAGGCTCCGCCATCTTGTTGCACGATCACGCTCGCCGGCGTTGTGCCGTCGTATTGAGCGGGCACATAGATCCACCAGTCCCGGGTAGTGCCTTCAAAGATCTTGGACTGCCATGGCGGCATGGGGATCACCTTGCCGCGGGGGACGCCTTCTTGTGCGAGAGAGTCCGGGCCCAGGACATACTGATCGTCTTGCGGGGCAGCGGTGGCAGTGAAAGTGGCTGCTGCAAACAGCAGCGGAAGGCAGAGGAGGCGTGAGATCATGGGAGATAGCCGTCGGATGAATGATGGACGACAGGCTCACACGAACGCAATCGACACTCTGGATCTTTCGCATCTCGGATCCCTCATGTTCATGGTGAATGGATGGAACCCCGGCTTGCGTATGGTCAGGACCCATGCGCTCAATTTTATGTTTCCTCTTTGCAGCGGTCTCTCTCACGCTTCACGCGCAGAACGCTCCGTATGACGTCTTTCCGCCTGCGGATCCGCCGTACTACCGCGTCCGCTACGAGGCCTCCAAGGAGCCTGAGGGTCTGAGCTTCCCGGTAAACTACACGGTTTGGATTCCACCAGGAGTGAAGACGTTGCGCGGTGTCATTGTGCACCAGCACGGCTGCGGTGAGGGTTCGTGCAAGTCCGGGCTCACGGGTGCGTTTGACCTGCACTGGCAGGCCTTGGCGATGAAGCATGGCTGCGCGTTGCTGTCACCGTCTTACGAGCAACCGGAGAAAGCTGACTGCCAGAAGTGGTGTGACCCTCGCAAAGGCTCTGACGCTGCCTTCCAGAAATGTCTGGTCGACCTTGGCAATATGAGTCAGCACCCCGAACTCTCGAAGGTTCCCTGGGCCCTCTGGGGACACAGTGGCGGAGGCCATTGGGCGGGTGGCATGGTTCTGCTGCATTCTGAGCGTGTGGCTGCAGCCTGGTTGCGGAGCGGCGTGCCCCAGTTGAAAGCCAATCCTGACCGTGCTGGCATCAAGGTGCACACTCTGCCGGATGCGGCGCTGCGGGTGCCCATCATGTGCAATCTCGGCACCAAGGAAGGGGTCAGTGTTAAAGAAGGGAAGTTCACCGGCGTCTGGCCTGCCAATGAGACTTTCTTCAATGAATTGCGTTCCAAAGGCGGATTGATTGGTGTGGCCGTTGACCCGCTCACCAGTCATGAATGTGGCAATCAGCGCTATCTTGCCGTGGTGTGGCTGGATGCCTGCCTGACGGCCCGGCTGCCTGAAAAAGGGGGTGATCCCCTCAAACCGATGCCGACAGGTGATCCATGGTTGGCCCCGTTGCTCGGCACCGAGGCCGTCCCGGCAGCAAAGTTTGCCGGTGAGGCAAACAAGGCCGTGTGGCTGCCGGACGGCGCAGTGGCAAAAGCCTGGATGCAGTACTGCAAAGACACCAGCGTCTCCGACGCCACTCCTCCTCCAGCCCCTGCCAACGTTCGTCTCGAGGGTGCTGAGTTGAAGTGGGATGCCTTGGCTGACCTGGAGAGTGGTATCGCTCACTTCATCATTGAGCGCGACGGCAAGGAGATCGCCACCGTGCCGCAAGCAGGCAAGAACCCTTTTGGCCGTCCCATCTTTCAAGGTCTGCAATACAGCGACACGCCTGCGCTGCCCTTGGTGAAGATGACCTTTACTGACGCTGGAGCGGAACCAGGAGAGAGGTACACCTACGCGGTTAGAGCTGTGAACACTGTGGGGTTGAAGTCGAAGTAAGAGAGGTTGAATCGCCTCTTCGAGCCGTTGCTTGACGCGGCGAATTCTGTAGGCTGATCTTTACAGAAGGATATCAAAAAATACACCTGCAATCGGATGGCGAAATTCCTGACGTTCTTGTTCTTCGGAGTCATCCTCCAGCAAATTACCATCGAACTGATGGCAAGGGGTGGATCCACCCCACCGATCCAGATGATCGGAATGGCGGGTTTGAGCTATGCCGCCATTGCCTTCCTGATGCTGTTTGGATTGGCGTTTCGGGCAGTGCGTACCCGCTGGTTGATCTGGGCGTTGGCGATCGGACTGATGTCGGGACTGGCGGCCAGGAATATACTTCTGTTTCAATCCATGTCGGCGGCGGTGTGAAGGGTGAGGTGGACCCCGGAAATCGGGCCAGTGCTGAAGTTGTAGTTTTGGAGTTGGGCGGGCTGGAGTAAACCAGAACCCGACATTCGAAAATGAAAGCCAA
>JBGGMQ010000845.1:0-3202 GCA_041287975.1 Verrucomicrobium sp.
CTCCCAACTCTGGCCGCGGTCGCAGGGCTGGTGATGGCCTCCTGCAAGCCGTCCGCTCCGGCACCCTCCGATGGAAAACCCTTTGTGGTGACCACCACGACCATGATCACAGACATGGTGAAGGAAATCGGCGGGGACCACATCTACGTGGAGCCGCTCATGGGGCCCGGAGTGGATCCGCATCTTTACAAGCCCACGGCGGAAGATGCCCGGAAGCTTCGCGAGGCCAAGGCCACCTTTTACAACGGCCTGATGCTGGAGGGCCGCATGTCCGAGCTCTTCGAAAGCTCCAAGAAGGATGGCAGGAAGGTTTATGAGCTGGGCTCCGCGATCAATGAGGCGAATCGCAAACACGCGGGCGAGCACCACTATGATCCCCACATCTGGGGTGATCCGCGGCTCTGGGTATTGTGTGTGGATGTCGTGATCAAAGGCCTGAGCGAAGTGGATCCTGCGAACGCCGCTGACTATGCGAAGCGCGGCGCAGAGACCAAGGCCAGCTACACCGCCGCGTTCGAGTGGTGCCAGCAACGCGTGGCACAGATCCCGCCGGAGTCACGGGTGCTCATCACGAGTCACGACGCTTTTGCGTACTTCGGTGACGCCTTCGGATTCCAGGTGGTGGGTGTGCAGGGCATCTCCACCGTCAGTGAGGCCGGCCTGGCGGACGTTGCCAAGACGGTGGACTTCATCAAGGGGAAGAAGGTGAAGGCCATCTTTGTCGAATCCTCCGTGCCGCATGCCACCATCGAGCGCATCAGCAAGGACAGCGGCGCGAAGATTGGCGGTGAACTCTACTCCGATGCCCTGGGTACCCCGAAGGACATGAAAGAGGTAGGTGGCGAGCAGGTCGATCAAGGGACCTACGTCGGCATGATCAAGAGCAACGTGCACACAGTAGTGGAGGCGCTGAAGTAGTCATGAGGTCACTTTTTCTGTCCCTTGTTCTCTTTCCGGGCGTTTGCGCCGCCTTTGAGCCCCACGACAAATCCAACTACACGCTATTCAACCCCACGCCGCGCGAATTCATGCGTGAGATGAGCACGGATCGCCCCGACACCACCGAAAGCGCCTACTCCGTGGACGCGGGCCACTTCCAGGTGGAGTCGACTCTGTTCGGCTTTGCCAAGGATCACGGCGTGGAGGGCTTCACGATTGCGGAGTCCAACTTCAAGCTGGGCCTGACCAACAGCACGGATCTCCAGCTCGTGGTGCCATTCTACGAGCACGTGCGCGGCGATGGCGTCGATGAGGGTGGCATTGGCGATCTGATCGTCCGCTTCAAGTGGAACCTATGGGGCAATGACGGCGGCGACTCCGCCTTTGCCATCATGCCCTTCGTGAAGGCTCCGACCGCGAGCCATGACCTGGGCAATGACAAAGTGGAGGGCGGATTGATCGTTCCGTTGGCACTGACGCTGACGGACAAACTCGGCCTCGCCGTGATGACCGAGGTGGATCTCGTGCATGATGAAGTGCGTGACGGGTATGAGACGGATTTCGTCAATACTATCTCCCTCGGCATCGATCTGTCGGAGCGGTGGGGTTCATTCCTAGAGTTCATCAGCGTGGCGACCACCCGGGCGGAGGCATCCTGGGAAGGGTATACCAAGGTAGGGTTCACCTTTGCCGCGACGGATGATCTCATCTTCGATGCGGGCGCTGCTGTTGGCGTGAATGATGCAGCGGAAGACTTCGGCGCCTTCGTAGGCATGTCATGGAGGCATTAGGACTTACTCAATGAGCGAATCATCCGTACCGGCAGTGGAACTTCACGATGTCACGGTTTCTTACCAGAAGAAACCGGTGCTCTACGGTGTGGATCTGCAGATCCCCGAAGGATCGCTGGTGGGTCTCATCGGACCGAATGGTGCAGGGAAAAGCACGCTCATTCGCGCCGTGATGGGGTTGCTGCCCCTCACCAGTGGATGGGTGAAGATCTTTGGCCAGTCCTTCAAGGATGCCCGCAAGCGTGTGGGGTATGTACCGCAGCGTGAAGAGGTGGATTGGGACTTCCCCGTGAATGTCATGGATGTGGTGCTCATGGGCCGGTACGGGCGGCTGGGTCTCTTCAAGCGACCTGGGAAAGAGGATCGGGAGAAAGCGCGGGAGGCGCTCGACAAGGTGTCCATGCTACCCTTTGCAGGCCGGCAGATCTCCAATCTGAGCGGCGGCCAGCAGCAGCGTGTGTTCCTGGCACGCGCCCTGGCACAGGAAAGTGATCTGTATCTCATGGATGAGCCCTTCGCCGGGGTGGATGCGGCCACGGAGCGGGCGATTATCGCCTTGCTGCAGGAGCTCAAGTCGCGGGGCAAGACCATTCTGGTGGTGCACCATGACCTCACCACGGCCCGCGAGTATTTTGACAGGCTGGTGCTGCTGAACATGCGCGTGGTCGCCACCGGCCCCACCGAGCAGATTTTCACCGCGGAGCTGCTGCAGAAAACCTACGGAGGCAAGCTCACTCTGCTGAGCGATGTCACGAGTGAGCTGGCGCGCAGCGAGCGGGGAGAGCGTGGATGATTCATGATATGAAGCATCAGGGTGTCATGAAAGCATTCGCATTGCAGAGCCGCATCTTGCTGGTTCTGCTGCTGGCGTTCGCGTGTGTGAGCCCGGCACAGGCGGCGCGGATTAGTGATGTCACTGACACCAGCGCCTGGGATCAGGCGTTGCGGTTCTTCAGTTTTCGGGATGAAGGCCTGCGCATGGCGCTCGCCGGATGCATGCTGCTGGGTTTGAATTGCGGCCTGCTCGGCGGATTCATCGTGGTGCGCCGACTTTCGCTCGTGGGGGACACGCTTTCCCATGCGGTGCTGCCGGGCGTGGCCCTCGGATTCATGTGGAACATGACCAAGGATCCCGTGGCCATCCTTGTTGGCGCCACCTTGGTGGGAGCGCTCGCGATGCTGGTGGTGAATGTCATCACTCGTACGACCAAGCTGAAGCAGGACACCGCACTGGGTCTGGTGCTTTCCTCCTTCTTCGCCGTTGGGCTGTGCCTGGTATCGATAATCCAGCAACTCCCCACCGGGAACAAGAGCGGGCTCGACAAGTTTTTCTTCGGCCAGGCCGCGGCTGTTTCCGAAGGTGATCTGTGGCTGCTGTCCGGAACCACGCTGGCATCGCTGGGTTTCCTTGTGGTTTGCTACCGCGGGCTGCTCACGCTCAGCTTCCACCGTGGCTTCGGCGAGACGCTGGG
>JBGGMQ010000846.1:0-6205 GCA_041287975.1 Verrucomicrobium sp.
GTCTGAACAGGAGCAATTTGGACGTGTTTGATTACGAGTCCCAGCTTGCGGGACCCTCCATTGCTCTGAAATTCAAGTTCTAGCCCTCCCCTTTCGGCTCCACAAAACCCCCACAGCGCTAAAACAGCTATTTGGAGATTCCTCGCATGACCACGAAAAAATCACGCCTCTTCCCCCTGGTGTTGGCCGGCAGCCTGCTGACGCTGCCCGGTGCTTTGCTCGCGGCTGGGTACACCAAGGCGGAAGTGACCCGCCTGTACAACGACGTCAAAGTCCTCAAGGAAAACGTCACCCCCCGGGATGCTGCTGTTGGTGACCAGATCGACTCCGTCACCTCTGTCGCCACTGGCTCCGGCTCCCGCGCTGAGTTGAAGTTTCCCGACAACTCCCTCACCCGTCTCGGGGCCAACTCACGCTTCACCCTGCGCGGAGACCAGCGGACGCTGGATCTTGATCAGGGCGTCATGCTGCTCCAGGTACCGAAAAAACTTGGCGGGGCCAAGGTCCGCACGGCGGCCGTCACCGCTGCTGTGACGGGCACCACCGTGCTGTTCGAATACCTGCCTGGTGGGTTTGTGAAGCTCATCGTCATTGAGGGCGTGGTTGATCTCTACTTCAACAATGATCCCAGCAAGTTCAGCCACATCACGGCAGGACAGATGATCATCATGAAGACGGACAGCAAGAACCTGCCAGCCCCGGTGGATGTCGACCTGTCCCTCCTTCTCAAAACGTCCAAGCTGATCAGTGGCGATGACTCGAGCATGCCCAACTTCATGGAAGTGGCACGGGCTCTCCAGCAACAGCAGAAGGAACTGAAAAAAGGGGACCTCGTCGCTACCAAGTTCGTTCTGCCCGGCCGTGGCACTGTGGTAGAGCTTTCCACGGACGTCCGGACGAACATCTTCAAGAACATTGGCATCAAGGACGGAGCCCCCAACCCGGGAACGAATGGCAGTCCTCCCGGCAACGGCAACAATGGAAACGGCAACAATGGCGGCGGCAATCCCAACAATGGACCGCAGTTTGCCGGGCACGTGCCACTAATCTCTGGCACCAGCTTCCTCGGTAACGGCGGTCTGGTGGAAACGAATCCACACGTGACCGTTTACAACACGATCACAGGCCCGGAATCCCGGTCTGCGGGCGCACTTTACGATGCCAACCCTGACACAGAAGTGAATCCGACGTTCACCCCGTTCCCCTATTTTGCGTTCGGGAGCGCCAATCCCGTGGAGAACGAGAATTTCCAGAACTTTCTCGGTGGAACCTTCCCGTATGACCCTCCGATCCCTACTGACGGTGGTGGGTATTATGGGCCAGACCTGCGCTGGGCAGTGTTCAAGTTCGAGGAGTTAGTCATCGATGGCACCCCCTCCTTTGACTTTCCCATCACTACCTTTGTGGCCGGGGATCCCGTTCGCAACGTCGTCTTCTCATCCCAGTACAACCTCACACTTCAGCCTTACTACGGCGGCGGCGATGACGAAGGATATTCGGACAGTTTTGATGTCCGGGGCATCTACGATCTGGACAAGGTGGTGTTCTATTCTCAAGAGGGAGAAGTCCGGCTGGAAGGGGGCTTTTCAGTCAAAGGCGATCACCAGGATTTTGCCTTCGTTGCCGCTGGTCTGCAATCAGATGTCACCCTCCTGGGGAGCGTCAGCACTCATGGGGACGTTCTGGTTAGTGCGGGGCGCGACTTCAGCCTGCGCAACCAAATCAAAGCGAAAACGGTAGATGCAGCGGCTGGCCGCGATATCGAAGTGATAAGCGGTGGGGATGCGCCCCCCGGAAAGATCATTGCCAAACAAAGTGTGGAACTTCGCGCTGGTCGCTCCATCAAGATTGGGGACTCCACCACGCTAAAATTGATCTGCGCCAACGAAGACGCTGTCATGAAGCTGCTGGCTAAAGGCGGCAACATCGACATCGGCACAGAATTTGCTGGTCCCTACGCGACCAACAAACTGTCGGCACCCAACATAGATATCGAGGCGGTCAATGGAAACAACCTCCCTGGAAACATCAACATCTACTGGTCGGACATCAACGCCTCCAACGTGCTGCGGGCCCGCACCGTGGGACCCGATGGCTGGATCACGATCGGAAACAGCACTCTCACTGGCACCAATGCTCTGAAATTGTACGCTGAGGGGGCACGCGGAGGCGTCAAGTTCATTGGCAACACCACACTGAACGGAAACGAAGTGCACATTGCCGGACGCACCGTGCAGGTGCTGCCGTACTCCAACGTTTACATCAATTCTGGAAATGCCAATGTGTATGCAGACCCCAGTGGCCGCCTGTTCCAAGTCAATGGAGCTGTAGGAAGCAATGGACAAATTCATGTCAATTCAGGCACTGGCACTCTCAATGTCCAGTCATTTGAGAGCAGACCTGGCTACTGAGTCTGCAAAATAAATTGTCATCCTCCATCAAAGTAAGCGACGGCCGACGGGCCGTCGTTTTTTGTGTAGTCAGACGACTGTATCAGGCAAGCAATGGCTAAAACGCGCTCATGTTGGTCGTAGTATTGCGCACGCCATTCCTTTCTAGCCATTATTACACCTTTCCTAAGTTGAACATGAATTCACGCTTCGCCCCAGTTTGCTTTGCGATATCCACCTCAATGGCATTCAGTGCATTCTCCATGGCGGCAGCACCCGACTCCGTCATCAATGGTGATGCAAAGAGCCAGGGCGATGCGATTATGAAATCACTGATCAGGATCTCTGCTCCTGAGGTCAAAGGCGCTCACGATGCCGAGATGGTACTGGTGGGGAACCGAGCCTACGTGGTGTATGAGGCGAATGATGAACGTGCCGGGGAAAGCGCGGCATGGCCTTCCATGTATGTGACGATGTCAGTGGTGAATCTCGATACTCTGCAACTGGAGACGGTGATCCCGATTGCGAGATCGGCGCAGCGTTTTGCCAATGAAACGCTGCCTGAAGGTGCCTGCTTTGTGCCGCGCATCTTGCAGAAGGATGCAAAGACCCTGCGATGCTACTTCGCCAGTGAATCGCCCGGCAAGCGGGAAGCACAGACCTACTTCCTGGACTTCGATCTCGATCGACAGGCCTTCCTTCCCGATGTGCACCGGGCCAGGATCAAGACTGCAGACGGCACGCATGAGATGCAGCCCAAGTACTTTCACGAGGATGCCAAGCGAGGCGGTTTCACCAAGCCAGCGAAGGACTTTGGACTGTACGCCTTTGACTCATTCAAGGTCATCCAAGGCACCACCTATGTGGCTCTCAACAACTATCCCGGTGGACAAAATGCCCTGGCCAGGGTGAACGCCGATCTGGACACTTTCGAAGTTCTAGGTCACTACAACGAACCTGCGGCCCTCAAACTCACTGAGTCTGCGGTGAACCAACTGCCGGACGGGACCTGGATGGCGATCGTACGGCAGGAGGGTGGAAACCGGAACTACGTTTTCACCACCAGCAAGGATGGACGCAACTGGACTGCAGGGGAGCATTTGCCCGTGGTGCCGAATGGTGCCAGCTCCAAGCCGACTTTCGACAAGATTGGGGATGTCTACTATCTCGGCTGGCAGGAAAACACCCAAATCGAAGGCGTGGGGCGCAGCGTCTTCAACGTGGAGGTTTCCCGGGACGGGCGTCAGTGGGAGAGGAAATACCGTTTCGAGACTCCCAAGAGCTTCCAGTATCCGGTGTTCCGGGAACACCGTGGCACGGTCTATGTGGCGGTGACCCATGGGGACAGCGATCCGAGCCGGAAGGAGCGGATTATGTTTGGCCCGCTCCGCGGGAGATAGAAGACTGCAAGACGCAAGACCTGAGGGCGGCGGTGAGTTGGATGGGGAGCGTGGTGCGAGGTAACGTAGCGGCTTGCGGTGCTGAGCCGACTGAAGTCGGTACTCCAACCCGCTTCGTTGGAGCAAGAAGGTGCGGGGCGGTGCGACTGAGGCAAGGTAAACCTTGAACTACGAACAGTTTCCATGAACCCCGGCTTCGTTACATGAGAGGTTCAGGGGAGTCTGTTGCTGATCTACTGTTCAACTGGTTCACCGAATTACTGGTTCACCGGACTACCTTGCCCATGGTTCCAGGGCCCGCTGCACTTCGTCGTTCAGTTCCACATTGAGGGAACGGCCGACTCTGAGAACGGCTTCGTCTCCGGTGGAGGTCATGATGCGAAGCTGCACGGGGGTTTCGCCGGGGTGGTCCACAAGGATCTTGTGGATGGCATCCAGATCTTTTGGCCCGTGCTTGAGCACGTCCATGTAGAGTGCCAGGGGCTTGGGCTTGCCGTTGAGTTTCTCAGGCTTGGCGGGCTTGAGAGGCTTCACCTCCTGGACAGTGAGTCGGATAGTCTCTGAGCGGGAGTCTTTTTCACAGCGCCCTTTCAGACCGATGACTCCCCCATCCACCAGGAGCTCCTTGTTCCGCTCGTAGCCTTCACTCCAGCAGATGACTTCCACGCTGCCGGAGAAGTCTTCCAGACCGAAGGTGGCGAAGGCCCGGTTGTCCTTCTTGGTGTATTTGATCTCCAGCCGCTGGATGAGACCCGCAACGCGGACGCTGGCGCGCTCTTCCTTGACCTCCTGCACATCGGCAATGCGAGTGATGTACTTGCTCTCGTAAATGTGGCGGTAGTTGTCCAGAGGGTGGCCTGAGACAAAGAAGCCCAGGAGCTCCTTTTCAAAGACCATGAGCTCTTCCTTCGTCCACGGTGTCGTGGAAACGGACTTGGGCAGCGAGTTTTTGGTCGCGCCCATCGTGTCGTCATCAAAGAGGCTGACCATGCCCGCCTTGCGCTCTTTCTGCCGGCTGGAGGCATTGGAAAGGACTTCATCGAGGACGAAACACATGGCAGCGCGATCCTGCCCGGTCCAGTCGAAGCCGCCCACCTTGATGAGCGGCTCCATAAGGCGCTTGTTGATCATACGGGAGTCCACACGGGAGCAGAAATCCTCAAGATTCAGGAAACTACCATTCTTTTTGCGTTCCGCGATTGCCGCTGCCATGGCGGCCTCACCCACGTTCTTTACGGCGGCGAGACCGTAGCGGATGGCGTTCGGCTCATCACTGCCGTCGATGCACTCGGGAGCGAACTTGAGGGCGCTCTTGTTCACATCCGGCGGCAGGATGGTGATGCCCATGCGCTGGCACTCGGACACGAAGCCCGCCAGCTTGTCGGTGCTGTTGACTTCATACGAGAGCACGGCAGCCATGAACTCGACTGGGTAGTTCGCCTTCAGGTAAGCCGTGCGGTAGGTCACGATCCCGTACGCCGCGGAGTGGGACTTGTTGAAGCCGTAGCCGGCGAACTTCTCCAGCAAGTCGAAGATGTCGTTCGCCTTCTTCGCCGGGATCTGGTTGGTCTCCCCACAGCCCTTCACGAAGATGGTGCGCTGCTTCTCCATTTCCTCGGGCTTCTTCTTACCCATGGCTCGACGGAGCAAGTCAGCCGCGCCCAGCGAGTAGCCCGCCAGAAGGTTCGCAGCCTTCTGCACCTGTTCCTGGTAAATGAGAATCCCGTAGGTTTCCTTGGAAACGTCTTCCAGCAACGGGTGGAGGTACTCGACCCGCTGTTCCCCTTTCTTACGCTTGATGAAGTCCGGGATGAGGTCCATCGGACCGGGACGGTAAAGGGCGAGTAGAGCAATAATTTCCTCGATCTTGTCCGGCTCGAGCTGACGGCAGGTGAGAGCCATGCCGCCAGATTCCATCTGGAACACTGCGATCGTCTCGCCCTTCCTCAGCATCTCGTAGGTGGCCTTGTCATCCAGAGGCACCGCGTCCAGATCAAACTCAGGAAACCGCAGCCTGACAAAGTCCACGGCATCCTTGATGACGGTGAGCGTCTTCAGGCCCAGGAAGTCCATCTTCAACATGCCCACGTCTGTGAGCGGGCCCATGGCGAACTGGGCGACAACTTCCCCTTCACTACCGCGGGTGAGAGGGATGAAGTTGTCCAGCGGCTGGTCACCGATAACGATGCCCGCTGCGTGAATGCCGGCGTTGCGGGTCATCCCCTCCAGGAAGGTGGCGTACTGCCAGAGCTGCTGGGTGCTGCTTTCATTCTCCAGAGCGGCTTTCAGCTCGGGGTTCTTCTCGACCGCAGACTCCAGATCGATGTTCAGCTCCGTGGGGATCATCTTGGAGAGCCGGTCGGCGTCTCCATAGCTCCAACCGAGTACCCGGCCCACGTCACGCACCACACTTTT
>JBGGMQ010000847.1:0-5155 GCA_041287975.1 Verrucomicrobium sp.
AAACTGCCGGGGCGAGACCATGGTGCGGACCCGACGCAGGGCCAACTCCATGACTTGGTCCTTCCACTCCCTGTCCCAGAGCTTTTCCAGAGTGACGCCTTGGGGATCTGCGCAGCGGTCGATGGGGGCCGTCCGACGCTCTTCGTCCTCGTCGAAATGGATGTTTGCCTCCCTGTCTTGCTGCTTCTTGCGGCGGCGGAACTGGTCCAGAATGCGCCAGCGGGCTTGGTTGAGCAGAAAGCTCTTAAAAGACCCTTGCGAAGTGTCGAACTTCTTCTTCTGCAGGTTCTTGGCGACGCCGATGAAGGTCTCCTGGACCACGTCACTGGCTTCGTCATCGCTCAGGCCGGACTTTCGGGCGACGTGGAAGACGAAGCTTGAGTAGGTGCGGTAGAATTCATCCCAGCTTGACCAGTCCGACCAGTTGTCCAGCTTTTCGATCAGCGTCTTGCGCGTCTGCGGAGAGCTGCTGATCCTCTCCTCTTTTTCTGCGGGCTCGGCCATGGGAGCCTTAGCTTAGGCATGAGGCGGAGCACTGGCAAAGGTTCTTTGTACGAAAAGCCCGGGCACTGAAAGACCGTCCGAAGGGGGGGCGTTTGGTTCCGTCCCCAAATTATGCGCAGGCTGCCTCGTGTCAGTGAGCGTGTAAAACCCCGTGACATGGCTTCGATTCCCCCCTTTTTGATACCTTCCTTCAGTCTGTGCCTGGCCGCACTGGCACTGCCTGCGTGCAGCCCCAGCTATATGCGGAAATCGGCGGACCGTGAGGTCGTAGGGATCTTGAAATCCAAGTCCGCAGGGGTGCCCAATGCCGGGACGGGTTTATTGGACATCACTCCCCCACCCCCGGTTTCACTGGAGGAGCTGCGCAAGAATACCACGACCGCAGAATTCCTCGGCGACCGGGCGGTTGTTGAAAAGAATGGCCGGGTGATCCCCTTGCACGAGGCACTAGGCCTCGCCGTGAAACACAATCGCGACTACCAGGCGAGGAAGGAGCTGCTCTTCCTGCAGGCGCTGGATCTTACCCTGGTGCGGCATGAATTCACCCCCATCTTCTCCGGAGTGGGCAGTGCGGAGGTGACGCAGACCCAGAAGCCAGTCACCCAGACCGTGCAGGTGCCCAACCCGGCCTATGCCAAGGCGCAGGCAGCAGCAGCAAAGGCCGCCTCTGCGGCAGCGGCGAGCGGTGGCACCACTGCACCAACAGTCGCGCCGACGACTCCGGCCGTGCCACAGTTTATTGAGAAGCAGATCACCACCCTGGTGAAGGACAATACCCTCACCGCGCAAGGCAACCTGGGTGTGAGCGTGCTGACCCGTACGGGTGCCAGGATCGCGGCAGATTTCACCACGGATTTCCTGAAATTCCTCTCAGGGAACATGACCAGCGCCGGGGACTCCTCACTGGCCGTCACGCTCACCCAACCCCTCCTGCGCGGTGCTGGCTACCGGGCCACAATGGAAAACCTCACCCAGGCTGAGCGCGACCTCATGTACGCGATCCGGGACTTCACCCAGTACCGGAAGACCTTCGCGGTGGATATCTCGTCACGGTACTACCGGACGTTGGAGGCGCGCGATGCCGCCCGCAATGCCTACCTGACCTACCAGTCGTTTGAGACCATCCTCACGAGCGAGCGCGCTCTGGCCAAGGAAGATCGCCGCACCTCCTCACAGCTGGGCCTCATCGAGCAGGCCTCCCTGCGCTACAAGCGTATCTGGATCTCCTCAGTACGCACGTATGAAAGCCTGCTGGATGATCTCAAGATCTCGCTGGCCATCCCGGTGAAGACGCCTGTGATCCTGGAGGACAAAGAGCTTGCCAAACTGAGCCTGGAGGAGCCGGGGCTTTCCATTGACGAATCTCTGGAGACCGCCCTGGTCACGCGGCTGGATCTTTACAATTCGCGCAATGTTCTTGAGGACCGGGAACGCAAAATCAAGATTGCCGCGCAGGATCTGCTGCCGCAACTGGACGTGACAGGCCGCTACCAAGTGGATGGCGATCCCGGCAGCAGGAAGGTGAATCTGAACTTTGACCGCCGTCAGCTCAGTGGCGGGCTCGATCTGGATTTGAGGCTCGATAAAAAAGCGGATCGCAATGCCTACCGTGCAGCCCTGGTGGCGCAGCAGCGTTCGGCCCGCGAGCTGGACATCGCCGAGGAAACCATCCGCCTCGCCCTGCGGGCCGACTGGCGGGACCTGGACACCGCCCGGAAGCAATATGAGATCGCCTCAACCGGGGTCGCGCTAAGCCTACGTCGACTGGAGGAGGAAGAACTCCTCCGCACGTTGGGCCGAGGCACCGCCCGAGATTTGATCGATGCCCAGCAGGATTTGATCGAAGCAAAGGATGACCTCACCTCCGCAGTGGTCGCCCACACCCTGGCCCGCCTGAGGCTGTGGAAGGACATGGGCATTCTCTATATCAAGAAAGATGGCACATGGATTCACGTACTAAAAAACGAAACGGAGGTGGCTGGTGATGATTAAACGGATTCGCAGCAAAACCGGAATGGTTGGCCTCGCCACCCTCGCAGTGGCGTTGTGTGTCTGGTTCATCACGGGTCGTAGCGACGACAAGACTTCCGACGTGCCCCTGATCCCGGTGCAGAAGGGCACCATTCAGATCAACGTGCTGCAAGGCGGGGAGATCCGTGCCCTGCAGAACACTGAGGTGAAGTCCGAGATCGAACTGCCCACCAAAATCCTGAGCCTGATCCCAGAAGGCTACCGGATCACGGAAGAAGATGTGAAGAACGGCAAGGTGCTCATAGAACTCGACAGCGCTGACCTCAAAGACAAGATCACGAACCACGAGATTGAGTTCCAGACGACGGTTTCCGTCTTCATCGAAGCGGACGAGCAGCGCGCCATTCAGATGAGTGACAACCAGAGCCTGGCCCGCGATGCGGAGCAGGCGATGCGTTTCGCCCTGATGGACTTTGAGCGCTACATGGGCAAAGGCAATGCTCAAGAGGTGCTGAAATCCCGCAAGCTGCCCCACGATCTGGAGGCTCTCGAGTTCTACATTGGGAAACTGAATGCGGAAAAGCCCCGCATCATGAACCTGGAAGTGGATGCCGACAAAGCTGATAAAGCGAGCGACGATCCTCTGGCGGAAAAAGAGGGCAAAGTAGATCCCTTGAATGCTACTCAGGAACTGCCGGACCCTGCCAAAGTGGCGGAGAAGCCTGAGGGCGTGGTGAAGGCGATGGACTTCATCGCTTTCCTTGCCCAGACGGAAATGGGCGATGGCGAGGCCGAGCAGAAGCTCCGTCAGCTGAGCAACGAACTGCTGCTGCACAAGTCTGAACTGGCTCTGGCCAAGCAGAATGTGGAGGCCAGTGAACGTCTCGCAGCCAAAGAATTCATCACCAAGACGACGTTGGAAAATGACCAGGTGAACTTCGAGAAAACGAAGCTCTCCGTGCAGACTGCGGAGACCCAACTCGACCTCTTTAAGAAGTACGAATTCCCCAAACAGGCTGAGGTGGCACTTTCCGCGTACCAGGAGGCCTTGAAAAAGCTGCAGCGCACTCTGCGCGCCAACCGCTCCCGCATGGCCCAGGTGGAATCCAAGTTTCGCACCGCAAAGCGTCGTTACGAAGTGGAACTTTCCCGCAAAGAGGAACTGGACCGACAGTTGAAAGCCTGCGTGATCAAGGCACCCGTCCCAGGCCTGGTGGCCTACGGCTCCCACACTGGGAACAGCGGCTTCCGCAGCAATGACGTCATCGAAGAAGGTGCCGCGGTGCGCTTCCGCCAGACGCTGCTGACCATCCCGAACATGTCCCGCATGGGCGTGGCGGTGAACATCCACGAGTCCCAGATGAAGAAGGTGCGCATCAGCCAGCCCTGCCGGGTGACACTGGATGCTGAGCAGGGCAAGACCCTGGATGGCGTGGTGGCGGAACTCGCCGTGCTGCCAGACTCCTCCAGTTCGCGTTATACCCCGAACCTGAAGGTCTACCCTGCCGTGGTGCACGTGGATGGCACCCATGACTGGCTCAAGCCGGGCATGAATGCGAAGGTGGAGATCATCGTGAACCAGCTGGAAGACATTCTCTACGTGCCGGTGCAGAGCATCGAGGTGGAGAACGACCACTACTTCACTTATGTGAACACCGGCAGCACCCTGGAGCGCCGCGAGGTGAAGACGGGCTCCTTCAACGACCAGTTCATTGAAATCAAAGGGGGCCTGGATCTGGGCGAACAAGTGGCGCTGGCCATTCCGAAGCGCCAGGTGATGGAGAGCAATCCCAGTGCGCTCCCCTCAGCCCCAGCGAGCAAGAAGCCCAAAGACAAAGCCCCGGTCGCAGAGAAAAAAGGCCTTGCCCTGAAGTGACCCGAATGTAGCCGGCTTGACCCAGCTTTTGCGCTCGTCTCGCCAGCCAGCAGCAGCCTTTGCACTCGCTATTTGCCGCATGACGCAGCCCATCATTGATCTTCGCGAAATCCGTAAATCCTACCGCATGGGGGACCACGTGTCCCAGGTGCTGCAGGGGGTGAGTCTGACCATCTATCCCGGTGAATACGTCTGCATCATGGGCCCCTCCGGGTGTGGCAAGTCCACCCTGCTGAATGTGCTGGGCTGCCTGGACCAGCCTACCACGGGGCACTATTTCCTGGGGGGTGAGGATGTCGCCCGGCTGAACGATGATGACCTTTCCAAAGCCCGCTGCCGGAACCTGGGTTTCATCTTCCAGAGCTACAACCTCATCCAGCAACTGACCGTGCTGGAGAACATTGAAGTACCGCTCTATTACAAGGGCGTGTCCGAGGCGGAGAGCCGGGAGATCGCCATCCGCCTGGCTTCCCAGGTAGGCCTGAGTCATCGCCTGCACCACCGGCCGAATGAACTGAGCGGGGGCCAGCAACAACGCGTGGCCATTGCGAGATCCCTGGCCAATGACCCCCTGGTGATCCTGGCGGATGAAGCTACGGGCAACCTGGACTCCAAGTCTGGCCAGGAGATTCTGGGCATCTTTGACGACCTGAATAAAGCGGGCAAGACCATGGTTTTCGTGACGCACGACGAGCGCATGGTGCAACGCTGCACACGTGTGATCCGGCTGAGAGATGGCGAGGTGGATCGCGATGAACGCGGCGCTGCAGCCGACCGGTACCAGGGCATCACGGGCACATCGAA
>JBGGMQ010000848.1:0-2741 GCA_041287975.1 Verrucomicrobium sp.
CGCGTCCAGGGCGTTGCCAGCTTCATGAATCAGGCTGGTATTTGCGATCTGCAGATTCCGGCCGATCGCCGCTTCTCGCAGATCCATCCTGCCAAAGACAAAAGTCTTCGAGTGCATTTCCAGGGATCCACCGATGGTGGCCGCCTCAAGCGACAATGCCGTGTGTCCATCAGCGGCGTGCTCCGTGGAGGTGCCCAGTACGATGTAGGCCATGGCGCAGTTCACATCCCCCTGGATCGCCACCCCGTGGAAGCTCACCTTGCCGCAAGCGATGAACTGGGGTACTGCGGTGAAGCTTCCCGATGTTGTTTCACACATCCGCGGCTCCGTGGCCAGCAGCACAGAGCCCTCGATCACAGCGTGGTCACACGTCAGCGCTCTCAGTCCCTGGCTCATGAGGCAGGTACTCGGACAATAGAGATCGCCCCCTACTCGTGCGCCGTGCAGCCTGACCTCCCCGATAGAGGTGAAGTGAGGGCCCAAAGCTACGTTCCCGTCAACGCGGGCGCCCGCCATGGTCAGAGTCACCCCCTTAGGCTGATGCAGACTCATGTTTTCACAGCTCACCTCACCCTTTGTCCGGATCCGCAGCATGTTCACCTCGCCAAGTGCGGTGCAGCCTTCTGGAATGCCTGCCCGCGACTCCCCCTTTCTGAAGTAGACCGACCCTTCAAACTTTGCCCCGTCCAGGTTCAGCACTCTTGGGATCTCATCCTTCCGTTTCGGGCAGTCGAAATGCGCATTCACACAGTACAGATCCTTGCCCACCGCTGCCCCTGCGAACCTTACTTCATCGGTGGCCTGGAAGTTGCACAGGCGGATGTCTCCCTCCACCTGCAGGCCGTCGGCAGTGAATTTCCCCATCCTCACCATCGAAAGCTCCAGCAGGGAGAACTTTGCATTGATGGCACTGAAACCCTCCGCGAAGGTGCAGTCGATCGCACGAAAGGGCACCGTCATTCTCACGTGATCCAGATTGGGCCGCCCCAACACCGCTACATGGGCAATCTCCAAGCCATCCGCGCCGAGGGCTTCCACTGCCTTGGGGTCTTTGCAAAGCCATTCAATGACTTCTGCCCTCACCACTGGCAAGGGCGACATCACAGCGGGTTCATGAGGGCTGATCTGCCCAGGTTGTTCCAGTCTCTGTAGAACCGCCTCCGCCCCTGCGTCCAGCCCAAGCTTTTGTGCCATGAAAAGGGCACGCAAGGCTCCCCGCTTCACGGGTTTGCCTGAGACGGTGGCACTTCCCACCGCATCATTCGGCGTCGACTCAGGCCCCGCCCCCCTTCCGTCCCCTTGCCCCCAGACCACGGCTTCCATCATCAACAACCCTGCCAGCACGCCTCCTTTTCGCATCCACCTATCTTTAGAACAAAAACGTCTCAGCGTCGTCATGCGACATAATTGTCACATTTATTGATTGCGTGCATCAAAAATATTTCTCCTTTCTTGTGTGAAACAGAGCGGGCACTGCCGACATGCTCAGTGAAGCCTCGCTGAGGAGCCGGCCAGTCTGGGCTCGACTCTTCGGGCAATTCCCAGCACCCAGCCACCTCTTTCACAACTCCCGCAGCAGGGCATCCACTGCGGCTGCGGCGTCGTAAACCAGACAGCTGTACAAGGGCCAGCCAGCGCGTCCGGGCACACGGGATCTGCCGTCTTGCTGCAGTTTTTGCACGGGGGTGTCCGCAAGCTGGCGGACCGGCTGTAGCACATCTTGCAGGAGGAGTTGTTCCGGAAACTCCCGTGGCACCTGCGCGAGCTCAAAGGCCACCACCTGGCTGGCCTCCTGAAGGGTTTCGACCTTCAAGTTGCGATTGTAAAGATGCTCCCGGTATTCACGGAGAAGCTTCTCCACTTTGCGGTGCCACGCTCGGTTGACCCGGCTGCCGTAGTCTGAGGAAACAAACCGCTCACGCCCCCGCTGGCCGGACAGGGGCTCCACCAGACGCCAGCCGACGTAGCGGTCTCTCCTGTTGAAGTACAGGTCCCAACTGCAGAAAGGGTCGCTCCAGGCGGAGCCCACGGAGAGCCAGCGCCCCTGGGGGTTCATATCGTCCTTGTAGTGCAGGATTTCCCCCACCACCTGCGGCCTGATCCGGGCAGGAACAGCACGAGACTTGCGGCCTCCGCACTGGCAGGGCTGCCGGTGCTCGCAAACGGGGCACTGGCTCAGATGCAGGTCCTCTGCGGCATCGTTCGGGTCGTAGTACCAAGGCTCCCTGCCATCCGGCCCGCCCATGTGCAACAGGACCCAGGCCTTGGGCGCGCCCATGGGAATCTCAGGCGGTGTGGTCGACACGGTCCAGTCCTTCAGCGACTGGCACTGACACAGCAGGAACATCCCTGCCACCGCCGCCAGCAGGCGACCCGTCCCATACAGCAACTGGTTCAAGGAGACACTCATCGTTTGGTTCATGGAAGAATATTTTAGGGGGTCGTGCAGCACAGGGGGCACTGCTAGCGCCGGCCTCCCAGGGAGGGCCGGGAGGGTGGGGACGGACGCTCAGCCGGGGCACCCGGCCCCGGGCCTGGCTTCAGCTTCACTTTCGGGTTCGAGGTCGCGACCGGGGGCGGCATCACTTTTCCCCTGTCACCGGCATCTGCCGCAGCGCCAGATCCTGCTGGGTTGTCCTTACGGAACTTGAAGAGCCACCCCAACCCCCGGGATCGGGGGCGCTCCTTCTCAGCCTCAGCTGCAGACTCGGACGACGGAGCACCGACCTCAGACAGGGAGC
>JBGGMQ010000849.1:0-4562 GCA_041287975.1 Verrucomicrobium sp.
GACTGCAGCAGGAATGTCAGCGATGAGACTGCCAGAAAAATGAGCGGGCGCATGCGTGATGAAACGCATGTGCCCGGTGATTTCGTACACGCAGTGTCGTGAAGGGACCGCAACTCCGCAGGCCGCCGCCACAGGTTGGCGCTCTGATGTTGATTCGTGGTGCGGCAAAAAGCCCCTGGACTTCTCGCCGATTGGACACTATTTCCCTTTCATCTCGTGAAAGCTGCTGCTCGTCTCCTCCTGACTGTTGCTCTGATGGTTTCCATCGGTGCGCACTGGGGTGTGCTGCAGATTGCCGCCTGGGCCAGCATGGTCAGCGTCTATTCTGCGGAGAAGGGGCTGGTAGTGGGTTTGAAGGAGACGTTCGACGGTGAGCATCCCTGCGGCATGTGCAAAAAGATCAGCACCGCGAAGGGCAAAGGTTCCCAGCAAAATTCGCCTCTGCCCGCAGGCGGACAGAGTGACGTATCAAAGTGGCTGGGTACATCCCATGCCACATTGCTGCCTCGGCCCCCCTGGGATGAGGACGCGACGGTTGTGCAACGTGATGCATGGGCACCCCATTTCTACGACTGGAATGCCGGTCCGCCTGTTCCGCCGCCCAAGATCGCGGCCTGACGGATTTTTTCCGTCGTGGATGACCTGAAGCATGTGAGCAATCACTAGATTGCCTCCGGGGCCACAGCGTGGTCTCGCGCGTTCGGCTAAATCCATCCACTGATGCCTCGCATGTGCCCTTAGGGCTGACTTGTGTGCAGGCATTCAGTGAATAAGACGATTCTCAGGATGACTCCCAACGAGTCCTCGTGACCGCATTTTTCTCCACCCATTTCGGGCTCTGAGCAGAGTGCCCGGATAATCCGGCCCGTCCTTGCGCCACGGTATTGGCGCATGGGGCGGGTCGCCATCTGGAGGAAGGTGGCTTCAATGTCGCACCCGCCCGGACAATCACCCTTTCATTGGTTCAGTCAGACAACATCCACCTCACCTCCCAACACCTCGCAACATGAAGCATCCGCTCATTCTCTCTGCGGCATTTCTGGGCAGCTTGCCCTTGCATGCACAACAGCCTCCTGGGCCATCGACCACCACGCTGCCGGAAGTCACCGTTACAGGCGCTCAGGAATCGCCTTCACTTACAGTTCCTTCGGTCGAAGGAGCCCGCGCTGAACTGGCCCGCACCCCGGGCAACACATCGGTGATTGATGCCGAGGCGTTCCGGATGGGGCGCGCATCCTCGTTTGAAGATGTCTTCAGCGGCGTTCCCGGCGTGTATGCGCCGGCTCGTGGTAGCGATGGCGACGAGGTAAAACTCTCCATCCGCGGCAGTGGGCTGGACCTTGGCTTTCACCTGCGCGGCATCAAGATTTTGCAGGATGGTGTCCCGGTCAGCCTTGCAGATGGCTTCGGCGATTTCCAATCCATTGATCCACTTTCTCTGAAATACGTTGAAGTGTGGCGGGGATCGAATGCCCTGCGTTATGGCTCCACCACGCTGGGTGGAGCCATCAACTTCGTGAGCCCCACAGGCTATGATGCGGACCCTTTCCGTGTCCGTTTTGAGGGCGGCAGCTTCAACTACTACAATGCGCAGTTGAGTTCCGGCGGTGTGAGCGGCCCCTTCGACTACTACGTCAGCACCTCTTTCATGAGCCGTGAGGGTTTTCAGGAGCACTCGCAAATGGACAACGAGCGCTTCTACGGGAACTTCGGCTACCGCATCAGTGATGACCTTGAAACACGCTTCTTCCTCACCTATGTCCGCAGCCGCTCGGATCTCCCCGGCAATCTCACCAAGTCGGAGATCGAGAATTCACCACGCTCTGCGGATCCTGATGCCATCGCTTTCGACCAGGGGCGGGATGTGAACTGGCTCCGTATCGCGAACAAGACCACGTTGAAGCTGGATGAGACGCACCGCCTTGAAGGCAGTCTCTACTACACCCACTTCGAGCTGGATCACCCGCTCTTTTGGAATCCCTTTTTCCTGAACGGCCTTGGCGTGCGTATTGGCACCTATGACAGCTTCGGAGGGGAGCTGCGCTACCTGAGTGAGGGCGACTGGCTGGGACGCAAAAACCGTTTCACCGTAGGATTTGCTCCCGCCGTAACATTCCTTCACGACGAACGTCTCGCCAATGACTTTGGCAAGCATGGCGCTCACGTTGCGGATGGGGATTTCACCGCTGCAAACTACGACCTCTATGCCGAGGAGCAGCACTATCTGACGGAAAAGCTGTCGGTGCTGGCAGGTGCTTCCTTCACTTATTCAGTGCGCAACTTTGACGACAACTTCAACAGTGACCCCAATGGCGACCAGTCGCGTGACCAGGATTATTATGGCTTCAGTCCCAAGCTTGGACTGCTCTATGATGTGAATCCCCAGAGCCAGATCTTCGCCAACGTTAGTCGTAGCTTTGAGCCGCCCACGGCTGTCGAGACGATTGGCCTTGGCGGTCCAGCAGGGGATGTTCTGACCCGGGACATCGATGCGCAAACCGCCACGACGGTGGAAGTGGGCACGCGCGGGGAGTCGGGACGTTTCAAATGGGAGCTCGCCTACTATTACTCCTGGCTGAACGATGAACTGCTCACTGTAAATGACGCGGCAGGCAATCCACTCGGCACGGTCAATGGCCCAGACACGCACCATCAAGGCGTGGAACTCGGGCTCGATGCCATCCTGTGGCAAAGCCGCTCTCCCGTCGCGGCACCCAGCGCAAAATCGCCCAAAGCCGTCTTGCCCGTCCAAGCGCATCGCGTGGACAAACTCACCTTGAAACAGGTCTTCAACTGGAATGATTTCCGGTTCGACGACAGCGATGCGTATGGCGACAACCACCTCGCGGGCGCTCCGGAGTTCTTCTATCGCGCTGAGCTTTTGCTGGAGCTTGGCAATGGCATCTATGTGGGGCCAAATTTTCAGTGGGTCTCACGAGTGCCGGCAGATTATGCCAACAGCCTCTATGCTGACAGCTACGCCGTCCTGGGCTTGCGTCTCGGTTATCGCAGCCCCAAAGGCTGGACCATCTTTGCAGAGGCTCGCAACCTGACGGATGAGAGCTACGCTTCCTCAGCCGAGCCCATCGCAGACTCCAGGACGTCATTCGGTCCGGCCCGAGTCTTCCACCCTGGCGAGCCGCTTTCCTTCTACGGCGGCTTCGAGTGGAGGTTCTAGGTCTAACCAGACGAATGCTCTCTGACGGCAGGGCGTTCGTGGATTTGATGGGGCAAGTTGACAAAGATGATCCGCATCTTTGTGTCTCAGACAAAGGAGTGTCAGGGATGCAAAGGGGCCCGGAGGAGTCAGACCGTAACAACTCCTTCGGAGTAGGGGGACGTCTTTGCGTACCCAAGGTAGACTCGCTCGAAGCTCGTCCAACCTTGGCTTGAAGCAGTATCCCCTTCGGGGAAGAGCTTCGGCTGAGACACATTGGTTCCTTGGCTGCCAATCTAAATGCGTAGCTGTCGGTTTGTTCTCCTCACGTCGACAACTACGACCGGTATCGGTGGCCTTACGGCAGAAGGCATCTTCAAACACTCACTGTATCCGCATTCCCTCCGATAGCTCACGCCGCCTCGTCCGCCCACTGGTGATTGATCACCAACCGTCCAGCGCCCCTGTAGCTGTCGACGTGAGGAGGCACTAGCTGAAGCGTCTGCCACCTGCGTCCTCGCGCCACGCCAGTAATTTTGACAGACACAGGTATACAACGGACAAGACGCGGGAGGCATGCCACTTCAAGAATTGTTTACTATGGCCTTGGAACATGGAAAGTTCCCGCTTCCAAGACGCCAGGCACCTGATCAATCGATGGTCGAGCTTGTCCGGCCCATGACAAACCGGGCCAGGCATTTGAAAAACCAGATCAGGCACAAGAAACTGGCGACTGCCAGTGCCACGAATTCTTTGCTGAAAACATCTCCACTGTAGAAAGACAGGAACAGTGGCAGTCCAGTGATGAACAACCCAACCAACGAAAAGATCATGCCGTAGATTGCGCGTTCTCTTATCGCCCTGGCCCGGGTGCGTTTGGCGTTTTTCAGCATTAGAGCTGCATCATCTCCCTCTATCGAGTGTTTGTCTCCGAGCCAGTCCAGGACCTCTTCGTCTGGAGTATCCCAGTGGATTTTGGAGTCCACTTGATCCTGGAGCGCCTTCGCCTTATCCGTCAGGGGAGTTACCGCGGCAGGAGGTATGGGCCGCGTGCTCATTTCTGGCGCGTCATGGCGGTGGACGATCCATGCAGTGATGAAGCTTGCGCCCAGAAGAATGGCCGCAGGAGCAACTACCAGTAGAAGATCAGGCACGGCGGTTCGTGGCGAGTTCCTTCCCTGCCCCAATCGCGTGGCTGGTGGGATGGTCTACAACTTGATCGGCTCATCCGTCTTGCCCGAGATCACGCGGATCAAATACCTGCAAAAGAACACGGTTCCGAGGCTGAAGCCCATGAGGAGCAGGGCAGCTTTCACAAGGACGATTTCACCACTCCGGACTTCCTTCATCACGGGCACGAGAGTGCCTGCCATGACAATGAGGCTGGCGATCAGGCCAAAGAGAG
>JBGGMQ010000850.1:0-5352 GCA_041287975.1 Verrucomicrobium sp.
GCACCCTCACGTCGGCTGCTACAGAGTTTCTTTTCTAGTTTGGAAACCCAAGACCTGAAGGGGCACGCTCAGGGTACAGGCCGCCTACGCTCCCGCAAGCTCACTCCCCTCTCCCCCTACCTCCCCGCATCCGTCACCACAAGCACTCGTAGCAGCCGACGTGAGGAGGCTCTAGCTAGTGGTCTATGGGGATGCTCCAGCAAACAGCGACCGAGTTTGCCAAGGACACAGAACGCATTGCCGCGAGGCCACGCCATACGCGCTTCAGTTAGAGCCTCCTCACGTCGACTGCTACGGGGCTTCTTTTTGCTTCTAAAGCTAAAGCCCATAGACCTTGCGAAGGGAGGAATCGACCCATGACGCCTTTCCTCCGCCGTTGGTCGAAGCGGGTTTTTCGCGCCCTTCTCGCCGCCATCACCATGTCCCTCTTGGGCTGGCATGTCCTGCCCTGGGCCATTCCCCTCCCTCATAACCTGCTTCAACCGCAGCCTCCCTCTCCCACTTTCATCGCGGCTGACGGCACCCCTCTACGCCAACTCCTCAGTGAGGACGGCCAGCGCATCGGGCAGCCGGTGCCCTTTTTGCAACTTCCCTCTACCCTCATCCATGCAACCCTTGCAGCGGAGGACAAACGGTTCTTCAGGCACGGAGGGGTGGACCTCCTCGCGATCAGCCGCTCGGCGTGGGACAATGTCACGCAGGGTCGGGTTGTTTCCGGGGCCTCGACGCTGACGCAACAGCTGCTGAAGATCTCGGCGGACAGACGCAAGCCGCGTACGCTGCTCACGAAGTTGACGGAAAGCCTCCAGGCGCGTCGCCTGGAGATGACCTGGCCCAAAGAGCGCATTCTCACAGAGTACCTGCACCGGGTGAGCTACGGCAATCTCCTGACGGGATGCCAGAGCGCCTCGCTAGGTTATTTCAACAAGCCGCTACCTGACCTCACGCCGGCGGAGTGCGCCTTCCTCGCGGCCCTGCCGCAGGCTCCGACCCGGCTGAACCCCTTCAAAAACCTGCCTGCCTTGCAGAAGCGTCAAAAGCATGTGCTTGCCAGAATGAGCGCGGCAGGATGGCTCGAGAGTGAGCCCCTCGAACTCGCGTTTGCCGAGAAGCTCACGCTGCAACGCTTCACCGGTGGATTTGCCGCTCCTCATGCAGTGGACCTTCTTTCCCAGCAACTGCCTGCCACCCCGGAGATCCGCACGACCATCGAGCCGGGCATTCAGAACCGGGTGGAAACGATCTTGCAGCACCGCCTGAGCCTGTTGGAAGGCAAACACGTCACCCAGGCGGCGGCGGTGGTGATTGAAAATGCCACGGGCAAGGTGCTGGTTCTCGCAGGATCGCGCGACTTCTTCGGCAGTGACAGCGGCCAGATCAACGGGGCCTGGGCGCCGCATTCCCCAGGCTCAGCCCTCAAGCCTTTCACTTATCTACTCGCGTTGCAGAGCGGATTCACGGCTGCGAGCATCATTCCCGATCTGCCGGTGGAATACCAGACTCCCACGGGTCTCTACCGCCCTGAGAACTACGACCGTCGACTGAATGGCCCTGTGCCCCTGCGCACGGCCCTCGCCAGCTCGCTGAACATCCCTGCCGTGAGGGTGCTGCAGCAGATCGGGGGCGAAGCGGTATTGCATCGAACCCTGCAGGAACTGGGGATCACCACGCTGGACCAGCCGCCCGAGCACTACGGCCTGGGCTTGACCATCGGCAATGCCCCCATGCGCCTCCTCGAACTCGCCAACGCCTACGCCTGCATTGCCCGGCAGGGCATCAAGCGACCCTGGACGCTGCTGCAAACGCCACCAGCAGACACGGCACCCGCTGAGTCACAATCGGAGCCCCAGTTCCAGCGCCAGGCGAGTTTCCTCATCGCCGACATTCTCTCTGACAATCAGGCGCGGGTGCTCACCTTTGGCCCGCACTCCGTCATTCGTATGCCTTTCCCTTGTGCGGTGAAGACTGGCACCAGCACGAACTACCGGGACAACTGGACGCTGGGCTTCACCCCGGAGTTCACGGTGGGGGTCTGGGTGGGGAACTTTGACAACACTCCCATGAACCAGGTTTCAGG
This sequence comes from Verrucomicrobium sp., assembly GCA_041287975.1. Taxonomy (GTDB): domain Bacteria; phylum Verrucomicrobiota; class Verrucomicrobiia; order Verrucomicrobiales; family Verrucomicrobiaceae; genus Verrucomicrobium. Next base: position 2,078 of record JBGGMQ010000850.1, read on the forward strand.
AGTCACCGGGGCGGGGCCGGTGTTCCGGGACATCTTCACCCACTTGCACGATACTCGTGGCACCACCTGGTACACAGCTCCGGCGGAACTGGTGCGGGCCAGGATCGACCCCCGCAACGGCAGAGTGTTGACTCCGCAGTCCCCTCTGGTCTCGCTGAGCCGGGGGGAGCTGTTTCTGCCGGGCACGGTTCCCCCACCTGCTCTGGCGGCAGATTACGAACCGGGCACGGGCAAGGCTTGTCTGCCACCAGAGTACGCCAGCTGGCTCACGCGCACGGATCACTGGCTAAGTGACCTAGTCTGTTTACGGCCGGTCGATCCGACACTGGCCATCCCGCGCATCACAACGCCGCTGGACGGGACCATCTTTTACCTCGACCCCGATCTGCGCGACCAGGGGCAGAAACTCATGCTGCAGGCCTCCCTGCCCGGTCTGGAGTGGAGCTCGCCCTCCCTGGAAATCACCACGGACCGCGAGCAGCCCTTTGCGAAGCTCACCGTGGGCCATCATGAGCTGACCGCCCGGCAGCCAGGGTCAGACGACCTCGCCCGCGTGAGCATTGAAGTGCGCCCGCCCCCCACGGCCGCAGACCGGCGGTCACGACTGCTTCCCCCCCAACCAGGCGCGCCAGTGCGGCAGCAGCCACAGAGCGAAGAGCAGCGTCCATAGGCTGCCGACGGAACAGGCAATGCCGAGGCTGGCCACGCCTCCATTGCTGGCAAACACCAGACTCAGAAAACCGATGACAGTTGTTACTCCACAGAAAAACACAGCGCGCCCCGTGGTGGCCCACACTTTGCTGATGTCGTTACCGTCCCGCTTCATCGCGAGCAGCATGTGAATGCCATAATCGATCCCCAGCCCCAAGAGCAATGGCAACGATGCCAGATTGGCCAGATTCCACGACTGGCCCAGCAGGGACATGGTCGCGGCAAGGGCGGCGATGCCCATGACAAGCATGAGCAGGCACAGGGCGAAGTCGATGAGATTGCGGAATGTAAGCGCCAGCATGACTGCAAGCACGAGGATGAGCGGCAGCATCAAGTGGGTGAGATCGGCCTGGATGCGAGCCGAAAGCGAGGGCCCCAGGGTCTCCCAACCTGCCAGGTGGGCGCTCTGGTCCTTCAGCCTTGCCGTCAGGACATCGAGCTTGCTGAGATCCGGGCTGCCGGGCTGCCCAGGGAAGCTCACCGATCCCAGAAGCACCGATTCCCCTCCCCTGACCGAGGGGTTGAAGAAACGCCCCACCACACCGGCAGCAGCGGGATTTTTGGGCAGAGTGAGAAGAGCGGTGTCTGCAAACTCCCCCCCCAGGCTGGCGAAGACTTTGCGGCAAAGCAGCAGCGCGTCCTCGGTGAAGCCTGCCTCGAGAATGGCCGCCTCGTAGCGGGGCAGATCCTTGGAGAGCAAAGTCAGTACGGGGCGATTGGCCTGCTGACCCGCCAGGTCGGGCAGGAGTGCGGCGGGCAGAGAGTAGTTCACCAGCAGCCCCTCCCGACGGGCTTGGCTCAGCGTCTGCAAGGCGGGTGCGAGTTGGGCCTTGAGGCTCTGCCAGTCGGGTGCGGTGGCAATCAGCGGAACGGTCGACTGGTTGGGCTTGCCCAGGCCTTGTTGCAAATGATCCCAGGCGGCCATGGAGTCGCTGTGGGCAGGCCGCAGTACGGCCGAGCTGGACTGGAAAGAGGGAAGCCCGCGCACCGCGAAGATGCCCGCCATGATGATCAACACTGCCGCCGTGGCCCAGATGCCTGCCGTGGCTTTGCGCGGCCGGGATTGGGCGGGCAGCACCGTGGGCTTCACTTTTCCTCGTACCACGATTTCTGGCATGAGGAACACCATGATCACAAAACCTGCCATCACGCCCAGAGCCACCATCAGCCCCATGTCTGCCAGCCCGGGCAGACCGCTGAAAAGGAGGGCCAGGAAAACGGTGGCGGTGGTGCAGGCGCCGCCAAAGATCGGCGGCAAGGCGTTGCGCCGGAGCTGTGCCGCCGACAGGTGCGGATGATCCATCCCCTCCTGAAGAATGAAGACCGCATAGTCGACGGCGATGCCCATGAGGATGGAGGCAAAGCCCAGGCTCATGATAGAAAGCTCTCCGACGAACCAGCCACCGAGTGCCAGCGTGGCGAGCACCACCAGGGCCAGCAGCACCTGTATCCACAGCAGCAGTTTCCATCGGCGGAACATGACCCAGAACAATGCTGCGATCAGCAGTGTGGCCACACCGATGGTGCCGCTGAGATCCCGCTCAATGCCGGAGCCGGTCTCCGACATGAAGGAAGGCTCGCCTGTGTAGTGGAAGCTCAGCGCCTTGCCGTTCGGCTGCTTCGCCTGCCACTGGCTGATTACCTTTTTTACTTCGTCGAGCCACTCCGTGGCCCGCTTGTACCCTGTGAGTTTCTCCCGCGGGGCTACGAGCATCAGCCTCAGCGTGCCGTCCGCCGAGGCCATGCTGAAGCCCGAGTCCTCCATCGAGGTCATCTCGCCAAAGTCCACGCCCTCCAGCAGGCCGAGGGGATCATACGACCAGCGCTGCACCTCCGCCGGGTCCGGGGAACTGGCCAGCCTGTCGAGGACCCGGTCAAGATGGGCTCTGAGTTGGTCGGGGCCCAAGCGGGCTTGCAGGGCCTGCACCCGTTCCGTGGGGGCGTTGGTCAGAGCCCACGCCAGGAGCGCCGCCGCCGTGTCGGGATTCTCAAAAGTGCCCGCCCACTGCACGTCGCGGATGAGGTAGTTCTCGCCTTTAAGGAGTGCCCCGAGGGAGGCTACAGCCGCGGAGGTTGTGTCTGCGTCGGGACCCGACACTCCCACGAGAAGCTCGTCTCCCCCGGAAAAGCCGTCCCTCAGGATTTTGAGCCCCTTCGCCTCAGGCAGGTCGGGAGGCAGCGTCGCCAGGATGTCCGTTTCCAGCCTCAGCCGGCTCACGCCTACGAGGCTCAAGCTGAGCACTGCCAGGACCAGCCCGATTTTCATCCAAAGTCGCATGTCGGCAGAATAAACACCCGCTGCCATACGTCCATGAGCGGGTGTGCAAGAGTTTGACTTTTTATATCAAAAACACGTAATTCCCTATGATGTTCCCTGATGTGCCGGCAGTCTCTCAAGCTCCTCATTTTGAAGTCCAATTCGATGCTCAAGCCAGTGTTCTGAAGCACGATCAGGCGTCCTGTGTTCTCGAACTCGCCATCCCCGGATTGTCGGGTCGTTTGGAAGAAATCTGGCCCGCACAGGGGGCCGTGCGTACGGTAGACGGAGACTTCGTTTTCATGGA
>JBGGMQ010000851.1:0-3647 GCA_041287975.1 Verrucomicrobium sp.
TTGATGACCGATGCCCTGGCGGCGGATGCCGCACTGGATCTGCTGGTGTGCAACGCCGGCAGTTTCTTTGACCTGCCGGTTTTGGAAATGACTCGAGAGCGCTGGGACCGCACCTTCGCGCTCAATCTGACCTCCACCTTCTTCCTGGCACAGGCCTTCGCCCGCCATCTCGTGGCGGCAGGCAGGCCGGGAAACATCGTCATCACCTCCAGCACCAACGGCTTTCAAGGCGAGGTCAACTCCTGTGCCTATGACGCCAGCAAAGGGGCGCTGCTCATGCTCATCCGCTCTCTGGCAGTCTCCCTGGCCCCACACGGCATCCGGGTGAACGGCATCGCTCCAGGACTGATCCGCACCCCGCTCACTCAGGAGTGGATGGTGCCGCAAGCGAAAGAACTGCTCACACACTATGAGAACAAGATCCTGCTCGGACATGTGGGCGCGCCCGAGGATTGCGCCGGTGCGGTGGTCTTCCTCTGTTCCGAGGCCGCCCGCTACATCACCGGCGAAGTCATCGTGGTGGATGGCGGCCTCACTGTGGCACAGATCGGGAAGGCGTGAGCCAGCCCACCAGCATGGTCACGACGCAGCCGATCATGCTGTACCACAGGAACGAGATCGGCACCGCCTCTCCCCCGCTCCACGGAACGGATTTGTAGAACATCAATCCCACTGGTGCCAGAAACCCGGCCACACAGCCGAGAATGGCCCCGCGGCTTTCCACCTTGCGCGTGAAGATGCCCAGCAGGAACAGCCCCAGCATGGGACCGCCCACGAGACCCATGATGCTGTTCACCGACTCCACGAGATTGCTCTTCATGGAGGCAATGCCGAAGGCGAGCCCCGTGACCAGCACTCCGTAGAACAGTGTGAACAGCTTGGCGCGGAACAGCAGGGCTTTTTCACTCAACAGGCCGGGCTTGGTGAGCGTCTGGTAGAAGTCACACATCGTGGCGGACGTGAGAGAATTCACCCCGGCAGACACCGTGGACATGCTGGCCGCAAAGATGGCGGCGATCAGGAGACCCGGCAGGCCGACCGGAAGCTCGGTGATCACGAAGTAAGGCAGGATCTGGTCGGCGCGGTTGATCTGCCCAGTGGTCAGCGGGTCGCCCGTGCTGTGATAAAAGGCGTAAAGCACGAGCCCCGTGCCGTAAAAGAGCACCAGCACCGGCAGGATCATCCAGAGCTTGATCCAGAGGGACCGCTGCGCCTCCCGCAGGCTGGTGGCGGTGAGGTAACGCTGCACGGAAACCTGGTCGGTGGCCATCTGCACCAGGTTCAGGAAAGCACCGCCGATGATGACACCCCACAGGGTGACACGCTCCCGGGGGTCCAGAGAGAGGCTCACGTCCAGCTTCCCACCGGCTTGCGCAATATCCCATACACCAGCCAGACCCCCTGGAATCTTCCCCAGCGCCACGAGCACGATGATCAACTGGCCGCCAAAAAGCACGCCCAGCTGCATGATGTCCGTCCAGATCACCGCACGCATGCCGCCCATCATGGTGTAGATGGTGGAAACGACACCAGTGCAGATGATGGTGAACCAGAGCGGCATCCCGGTGACCTCCTTCAATGCCAGGGCCGGAGCGTAGGTGGCCGCCGCCAGCCAGAGGGATACTCGCAGGATAAACAGGCCCGATGCCAGCAGACGCAGCGACAGGGAGAACCGCTCCTGCAGGAAGTGATAGGCCGTGAAGTAGCGGCTGTTGTAGAAGTGCGGCAGGATCCAGATGCAGGTGAATGGCGTGGCGATAAAGAAGGACAGCAGCACCAGGGAGAAGGCAATGCCGTTGGTGTACACTTCACTGGGCCCTGCCAGATAGCTGATGCCGGAGAACAGTGCGGCAAGAATCGTCATGGCGACCACGAAGCGGTTCATATGAGCTCCGGCCAGGAAGTACTCCTTCAGCGATTTCTCGCCCCGGGAAAACCACATGCCGATGAACACAGACGCCGCGAGATAGACGGCGAAGATACCATAGTCGAGCAAAGTAAATCGTGCCATGCGCGGGATACTACGGGGGAGGTTTATGCAGACTTTCTGCATGATCATAAATGTATAATTTTCTGCAACAAGCCTCATCTCAACTTTCACGTTATTCATCCTCCATAGTCATGATCACGACATCCAAACTGCTTGCAAAGATCCGCAACGGAGGAGTGGCCCGCGTCTGCTCCACCGGCTCTCCCGTTATTTATTTCCCAGCACTCGCCGCCCGCTTCGGCTATGACGCCGTGTGGATGGATGCGGAACATCGCGCCTGGGAGGCAGGAGACATTCGCGAGATGATCCTGCGACACCATCACGCGGGCATCGACTGCATCTTCCGGCCTTCCTTGTCCGGAAAGGCCGCCCTGTCGCGCTATCTTGAAGACGGTGCAGCGGGGCTGATGATTCCTCATGTGAACACTCCGGAACAAGCCCGGGAACTGGTGATGCACACGAAGTTCCCACCTCTGGGAGATCGCGGGCTCGATGGCTCTGGATTGGACGCGGGCTACTGGATCCACAAGCCCTACGACTACCCGGCCCGCGCCAATCGCGAAACAGCGCTGATCGTCCAAATCGAGACGCCGATCGCACTGGCCAATGTCGACTCCATTGTCGCCGTGCCCGGCGTAGATCTTCTCTTTCTCGGACCCGGTGATCTTTCGCTGCGCCTGGGCTGCAAGGCTTCGGTCCAGGATCCCGTGTTGCGCGATGCCGTGGCAACGCTGGCAGAAGCCTGTCGCAAACACCAGAAGCCGTGGGGCATGCCGGTGGGCAGCAGCGAGGATGCCCGCACCATCATCGAGATGGGCGCTCAACTGGTGGCGATGGGCAGTGAGTTCTTTGGCGTTTATCGCGAACTTGAAGCCTGCTCTGCCAAACTCGATGAACTGCTTGGAGAAAGGAGCGTTCCATGACTGCCCCCCCATCCCCTGAGCTTCCCTATCACGACACCAAACCCAAAGGAGCGGCAGACTTCTATCTGGCCATCAACGCGACCTTCCGATTCATGGAAAACCGGCTGGGTATGGAAGGACTGCGCCGCTATTGGTCGGATCTTGGCCGCACCTATTACGCTCCCGTGGCCCAGCGCTGGCAGCTCGGGGGGCTTCCTGCGATGGCCCAATACTGGCGGAGCTTCTTCGATGCCGAGCCTGGATCAGACGTGACGGTGGAACAACACGAACAGGAGGTGCGCGTGGAGGTGCGCACCTGCCCTGCCATCGCGCATCTGCGGACCCATCAACGCGAGATCGTCTCCTGTTTCTGCCAGCACTGCTATTTTGTGAGTGAAGCCATGGCCGCCCCTGCGGGATTCACCGTGCGGGTGACCGGCGGCAATGGTGCGTGTGTTCAGCAGTTTATGCCCGTGAACCGTGCAGACGTGAAACCGCAGAACCTGGAGGACATCACCCGCGCGTCATGATCGGCTGCTACGACTTCTGCGGACACTATGAGTGGACCTTTGCCTGGCTGGAGACCGCCGGAGGCCACGATCTGGTCCGCCAGTATTGGGAGGAAGCCATCTCCAGGGACTCTCAGCAACACGCCAGGGACCTCATTCACCGCAAGGGGATGGCGGGCATGAAAGAGTACTGGGGCCACACGCTCGACCACGACGCTGCAGGCTATGTCACCACCGCCACGGACG
>JBGGMQ010000852.1:0-15572 GCA_041287975.1 Verrucomicrobium sp.
GCGGAGACTTTAAAGTCGCTCTCGACAAAAGCTCCGCGGTGCCTGCGATTGTCGTCAATCGCGTGGCCCCTGCTGGAAAGCCCGAGCCCCAGTCCGTATATCCTGGCGAATCGAGCCGCACCTTTCCTCTGCCTATTGCCACCACCCAAGCTCCGCCTGAACCAAAGATCGACTCCTCCACACATGGACATGGAACAGAAGCCCGCCAAGGCGAGTCGGCTCAATCCCTGAACTGGCGAGTGGCCGCCGTCGTGGCCTTGGCGTTTGCCCTGGTGGCCACCATTCTGTGGCAGCGACGCAACTCCTCCACTCAGAGGGGTGCCTAGGGCACATTAATGTTCATTGCTGGCAGGGGACCTGCCTCTGCCGAGAGGGCATCCTGCTGGCGCACGAGCGTCAGGTCCGGCGACTCAAAGACAATTTGTCGCAGGCCACCCTGGTCCCGCACATATTCTCCGGCGAGGTGGCCCTGCTCGTCATATTCTTTTTCAATGCCGTGAGATCTTCCGGTGGCATCGAGCTGCGATTCCGAGGCGAGCACGCCATTGTCGTACCAGCGCTGAATGCGACCTTCTGCCACATCATTGCTGTTCAAGGCCACCTGGTACTTCATGTGCCCATTGGCATGGTAGGCAGTCACCTTCAAGGGACGTCCCCACTCATAGACCCGCTCCTCCCGAAGAGTGCCCGCACGGGTAAAGGAGGTAACGATACCGTGGCGACGCCCTTTGAGATAGGGGGTGCGCCTGGCGATGCTGGGCTGCGCGGTTTCGTCCTGAAGTTCGACGGCATCACCCGTGAAAGGCAGCGTCGCTCCAGGGGCGTAAGCCAGCCCGTTGTCTCGAACCTCCACCTTCACCTCACGGTACAGAGGGATGTCGCTGGGTGCTTCGAAAGTCACAGACGCGATCCGGTCATTTGTCCGGATGCCTGCATGAAACGAGCACAGTACCCCGGCTCCCAAAAGAACACCGGCAAGAGTAAAGACACGGGCGGGAGTTTTCATGGTGTGATGCTTCTTGCTCCCAGATTCGTCTCCCGACCCTCTGGCAGTTGCCTCACATCACGTTATTCTTGCTCTTTTACGGGCAAGGGAGGCGGGGGCGTGTCCAGCTTCTCAATCTTGCCTTCAGGAGTTATCTTCATACCCACAGCGGCAGCAGCCTCGGCCGCAGGGCCACCAAAGCCCAGCAGCATGGCCACTTCATCCTGCACCTGGCCAAGCTCGTCCAGGCGAAGCTCAGGGTCGCGGATGATGAAGACTTCACCGCTTTTGCGATGCTCGTAAAAGATGGTCTTGCCCTGTTCTGTTTCCTTCACCTCTTTGGGCACAAGCTGCTTTTTCCGCTCAAGCATGAGGGCGAGGATATAACGGGCATGCTCGGTGTGGGCATCAACCTCCTCCACAAAGCGGCGCAGCAGTGTCTCAGCACTTTCCCGGCTGGCAAATTCAGCCTTGAGCTTGACGCTCTCCGGCTTGACGTACTCAGACTTCCAGTAGGAGAAAGGCTTCCGTTCGGCTGTTTCCTCTTCCCAAGCGTCCTCAGCCACGTCGCGACGGGCAAACTCCCCGGCTGCTGTGTCAAAGTAGATGGCAGTGTAAAACCGCTCCCCTTCCTCGAAGGGACGGCCGGTTCTTGAGCACTCGTGAGCGCGTGACTTGATGTTCCAGATGGCTTGCATGCGTGGGAGGGCCTACGCCGTTTTGACAAAGATGCGGGCACGAAGGCTTTGAAAGATCGCCACCAGTTTCTCCCGCAGCGACTTGAAGGAGATCTTGGGCAGATCCCGGTTCTCCGAACGGAGCTTGAAGAGGTACACCCCAAGGCCGCCCAGCAACAAGTGCGGGAGACACACGGAGAGGAGCGGAGGGATCGTGTTGGATTTGCCCAGGTTCAGGAACAGGTGGTCCGTAAACATCAGCACAAAGAAGAAGATCACTGCGGTGGCAAGGCCGCCCACAAGACCGCGGCGAGAGAAGACCACCGATAGCGGAGCCGCAAACAACACCACGACAAGGCACTGCCAGGGGAAGGTGAACCGGTAGAAGAGGTGCGTCCAGTACGGGGACAGCTTGCGGGTGCCATAGGCAGCATTGCCACGGATATAGGAAATCAAATCCGGCACGCCCAGATAGTCGGGGACAAGGGTGCCGCTGACGAGAATCCACGGGGTCTCGGTCCAGTTCTCCAGGTCCAGGCGTTGAGCCCCCGTACCCTGACCGAACTCCTGCATGGAAACAACCTGACCGTTCTTGTAGGTGACCTCCACGCCCGAGTAGAGCGTCCAGACCTTGCGATCCGGCCACCAGAAGGTGCTCTTGGCAAACCAGCCCTTTTCGAGACGGCCTTGGGCGTTTTCCTGCCGGATTTCGATGCGGCGCAGACGGTCATTACGCAGGTCCTCCGGGACCTGGCCGACGAACCAGGTGCGGCGGTCTTCCTGGTTGCGGTACATGAGGCCCATCACCAGGAAGTTCTTGCCGATGCGCTCCTTCACGTTCTCCAGGAGCTTCTCCTTGTTCCCGGCCGAAACAGGAGCCCAGTGGTAGTTCGCCGCCAGCCCCAAAAGGGAGGCACAGCAGGCGATGATGTAGAAGGGCTTGAGCACCTGAAACATGCTCTTGCCAGCGCCGAGCATGGAGATCAGCTCATTCGTACGGGACATGCGCCCCAGCGTGTAGAGCGTGGAGAGCAGCAGCGTAATGGGGGCGACCGTCACGAAGATGAAGGGGATCAGCTTCACGTAGTAGAGGAAGATCTGCCCACGGGTGATCTTGTTCTCCTGGAAGTCCTGCATGTTGTCCAGCAGGTCCATCACGATCCACAGCGTCGCGAAGGCGATGAGACAGAACATCACCGGTTGCAAAAAGGAACGCAGCACATACCGCTCAAGTAGCTTGCTGCGGGCATAGTAGGTCAAGATGACGGGCGGAGTGCACAGCAGCCCGATGATCAGCAGCAGTTGAAACGCAAAGGCGGAGACGGAGAACACCTCCCCTGAGAAGCTGACGCTGTTGACCTCCCAGCGCTCATAAAACTGGCTCACCATCGCCCAGAGAGCGAGGTACCCGCAAGCGATCCACGTGGGAAGCACCATATTGCGAGCGTGCGGATAGGCCCGCAGGATAAACACGTGGTACGCGACTCCGCCTACCAGCACGAACAGCCGCATGTAGGCCAGGATGTAAAGTGTGAAGTAGGCACCGTCCGGAGGCGCTTCCCAGCTTTTCGGAAGCTCATTGATGTTGGACGGCGTCACCGGCATGTACCGGAGGTGGTAGCCTGCCGCCTGGCAGACGAACATCACGCCAAGGGCAATGAGCAGTGCCACCCAGCCTGAATGGGGAGAATGCCGAAGCCAGCGCCAAACGGCGTTACCGACGTTCAGAAGGGGTTGAAGCACATTCGGGATGGTTTTCGTCATGCTGGGGGGCGAAGGTTTCAACACAAAGGGGCTGTAGTCAAGGCGGGGCAAAGGCAGCCCTGGCATCTGTCAGGGGCTGCGCCTTGCACTTCCGGTCCTTCGCAGGTATCACAGCGGGCCATGATCCAACTCGCCACGGATGCCGACAGCGCTGCCACCCCCTCCCTGGCAGAGCGCATGGCCGTGGCCTTCTCCCAGGACGGCATCCTCGCCAAATCCCCCGATTTCGAGTACCGCAAGCAGCAGCAGCGCATGGCCAAGATCGTAGGCAAGGCACTGGAGACCACCCGACCTGTGGTGATCGAAGCGGCGACTGGCGTCGGAAAGTCGCTGGCCTACCTGCTGCCATCCGTGACCTTTGCGTTGGAGAAAAAGCGCAAAGCCATCATCACCACGCACACGATCAATCTTCAGGAGCAGCTCATTCACAAGGACTTGCCAATTGTCCAGAAGATCATTGGGACGCCCTTCAAGTCGGAGCTGCTCAAAGGCCGTGGCAACTACCTGTGTCCCCAACGACTGGACAGAGCCTTCCAGGGCACAGGCGATCTTTTCACCTCCACCGAGCAGGTGGAGTTGAAGCTCATCTGGGAGTGGAGCCAGAAAACTCAAGACGGAAGCCTCAGCGATCTGGACTTCACCCCGACGGCCAAGGTCTGGTCCCAAGTCTGTAGCGAAGCCTACATCTGCACCCCGCGACGCTGTGGCCATACGCGCTGCTTCTACCAGGCGGTCCGGCGCCGCATGGCTGAGGCGGACGTGCTGGTGATGAACCACACTCTGTTCTTCACCCTCCTTTCTTCTACCGAAGACGTGCTACCGGAAGATGCCAACTTCCTGTATCCGAGGGATTTCCTCATCGTCGATGAGGCTCACACCATTGAAAACGTGGCGGCCCGGGCCTTTGGCATTCACCTTTCCGAAAGCAATCTGCGTTACGAACTGCAGAGATTGTTCAACCCCCGGACTCGCAAAGGCCAGTTTCCCCACCAAGGCGATGCCCAGGGAGCCCGCGCGGTCACTGAGGCGCTGGACAGTGCCGAGGACTTCTTCCGCGCGGTGGAAGGGTCTTCCCACTTCATGAACCAGCAGAGCCGGGAGTTCCGGGTGCGTCAGGCGGGCCTGGTGGAAAACACCCTCGCCATTGCCTTGCACCGGGTGATCGAGCGGACCAAAGCCGCGGGTGACGCCGCAAAGAATGAAACCTCCCGCCTGGAGTTTCAGGACCTGACCCGCAGACTCGTCTCTGTCCAGTCCACGATTGGCGCTTTCCTGGACCAGACCGAGGACGAACATGTGTACTGGGTGGAGCGCAGCAACGGGGAGAACAAGTCTGTGAGCCTGCACAGTGCGCCAATCGACGTCAGCCCCCAGCTCTCCAAGCTCTTCTTCCGTGGGGACAAGGCCTGCATTCTCACCTCTGCCACCCTTGGCGTCGGCGAGACGGAGGACCTCAGCTACTTCCGCCATCGGGTGGGGGCGGAGACCACGGTGGCGGTCAACATCGCCAGTCCGTTCGACTTCGACAAGCAGATGAAGTTGTACTTGGTGAAGTCGATGCCCGCGCCAGGGACGAAGGAGCATGAGGCAGCCCTGCCCAAGTGGATCGAGCATTTCCTGGATCTTTCCCAAGGCAGGGCGTTTGTCCTCTTCACGAGCTACGGGCAGATGACCCGGATCGCGGAGGAGATGGAGGAATTTTGCGAAGACCGGGGCTGGACGTTGCTCGTGCAGGGGCGCAATCTGCCGCGCCATCAGTTGCTGGCGGAGTTTCGCAAGGACACCCACAGCATTCTCTTCGGCACAGAGAGCTTCTGGACGGGCGTGGATGTCCCCGGCGAGGCCCTCAGCAATGTGATCATCACGAAGCTGCCTTTCGCGGTACCTGACCACCCGCTAACCGCAGCGCGCCTGGAGCACATCGAAGAACGCGGAGGCAATGCCTTCACGGAGTACTCCGTGCCTGAAGCGATCTTGAAACTGCGGCAGGGTGTCGGCCGGCTGATCCGGACCAAAAAAGATCAGGGCATCTGCGCCATCCTGGACAACCGGGTGCTCACAAAGCCTTATGGAAGGGCCTTCCTGCGGGCGCTGCCGCCCTGCCCGGTCGAGATTCTCAGCTGACCTCTGCCAGTCGCAAGGAGATCACTTTTTCTCTTCGATGCCCGGCGTAGCACTTCCGCTGGCGATCTTCGACTTCAGACGGGACCAGAAGTCCCCTTTGGCGGCGTTGGGATCGCTCGGCGGTGTGGGCAGCGTGCTGCCCGGAATCGTGGATGCCCCAGGGGCGGTCGAAGCAGTCGCCCCAGGAGCAGGCTTGGGGGAGGATGGGCTGTAGCCACCGCCAGGACCATTGATGACAGGGATGCTGAGGCCGCGACCAGAGCGTGTGAAGCCACGGGACACTCCTGGCGCTGCGGTGCCACCGGCAGTGTTGGCAGGATCAGAAGTGGCTCCCGAAACGCGTTCCTGGGCGTCTGTAAGTTCGCCACCGTAAGCGGCAAAGGTATTGACCGGCACATCGTACTTTTTGAAGTCGGATGCCAGCTGGCGATGGGCATTGATGAAGGCTGTCGGGCTGTGATAGTTGGAATAGTCCCGGGCGAATTTCGAACGGTTCATGCCGATGGCGAGGTTCTTGCGCACCTCCAGGTGCAAGTGCACGGGGTACATGCCGCTGTTACCGCCCATAAGCCCTACCAGTTGCCCGCGCTCCAGGATCTGCCCCACTTTCACCTTTCGCTCCAGCAAATGGCCGTAAAGGGAGTCGATCATCTCAATCTTGCCGGTGACCTCACGAAATACGTGGCGAATGATGACCACGTTGCCCCAGCCGACACGCACGTCCTCCGAAAGGACCACCACGCCGCGTCCGATGTTGTAGATGGGATCTCCCAGATCGCTGTCGCCACCGCCAGATCCATTCCAGTCTTCACCCAGGTGGCCGTTGGGCCAGAATCCGCGAGCCTTGTAGTAGCCGGTGCCCTCGGGTTTACCGCAAGGGAAGTCAAAGCCATCCGCAAGCTGGCACCGGATCGTGTCGAAACCCTGTGCCGCCGTTCCCCCGGCAAATCCAAGCACAAGCACGAGCGAAAAAAGGCTGCCGAGGCATCGGGCCAGCGAAGAAAACGGCGATGTCGAGGAGGTCGGGCGGCAAAGCATTCGGCTTGCGACAGTTAAGGGAGGCAATGTGTTGAAAAACAGATCGGTGGCAGGGTGGATGGACACCTTAGCCAGGGTCTGGAAGAATGCCACGTCTAGTTGCTGACGGGCAATCATCGTAACACTAAATTCATCTACGTGGTGCGGTTGCAGCTTGCACGGGAGGCATCCCCTCCCATGATGCCGGGCTCATTCCCCCTCCCCTCCTATGCCCGACTGGCTCACCGTAATCCTCCTTGGCCTTATTGAAGGGCTCACCGAATTTATCCCTGTCTCCTCCACGGGCCACCTGCTCATCGCCCAGAAATGGCTTCCCCGGCAGTCTGAGCTTTTCAACATTGTCATCCAGAGCGGGGCAGCCCTGGCGCTGGTGCCCTTGTTCTGGAAAAAGTTCAGCGGGATGGCCTTCGGACTGGCTAAAGCTGAGAACCGGGACCTGCTCCTGAAGCTGGGCACAGCATTTCTTATCACCTGCGTAGCAGGCATGATCATGAAAAAGGCTGGGTTGGAACTTCCAGAAGACGCCCGCCCGGTCGCCTGGGCCACTCTCATTGGTGGTTTCGTGATCTTCGGAGTTGAGGCCGTCTGCAAACGCCGGGTCCTTTCAGACGATCTGACATGGCCGATCGTCATCGGCGTGGCCGCAGGTCAGCTCATCGCCATGGCCTTCCCCGGAGCATCCCGGTCTGGTGCCACCATCATGATCGCTCTGATGATGGGCCTGTCCCGTCCTGTCGCGACGGAGTTTTCCTTCCTGTTGGGAGTGCCCACCCTCCTGGCCGCTGGTGGTTATGAAATTCTCAAAGCCGTTCGAGACGGAGAGCTGGTCCACATGAACTGGTTCCACGTGACACTGGGATTCGTGGCCGCCGCGATCTCCGCCTTTGTCGTGGTGAAGTGGTTGATCCGCTTCGTGCAGAGCCACACGTTCAACGGCTTCGCCGTCTACCGCGTGATTCTGGGCGGGGTGCTGCTGCTCTGGCTGGCCCGCTAATAATGGGCATAAAAAAACCGGCAGGCACCCAGTCCTGCCGGTTCGTGATGATAACTCTGGCAGTGCCGGCAGATCAATCAGAGGGCGTCCACACCGTGTTCGTTGGTACGGATGCGCAGCACGTCTTCAATATCGTAGACGAAGATCTTGCCGTCTCCGACTTTGCCAGTCTTCGCAGACTCATTGATCGTCTTGATGATGTCGGGCAACTGCTCGTCGGTGGTCAGAATCTCAATTTTGGTCTTCGGAACGAAGTCCACAGTGTACTCACTACCACGATAAATTTCCGTGTGACCGCGCTGCCTGCCGAAGCCCTTCACTTCCGTCACTGTCATGCCAAAGACTCCCGCCTCACGCAGTGCCTCATGAACTTCCTCAAATTTGTGCGGCTTGATAATGGCTTCGATTTTCTTCATGGCGTTGATTGGTTGTTGAGGTTTAAGCGGGTCCCACCCAGGCAAGCAAGCCAAAAGAATCATTGATTTTACAGGCATCTTCCACCATTGCACCCCACTTCATGCACCGGCATTACCGACGAATTGTCCTCCGCCTCTACAAGAGGTTCCGACATCCTCGTCGCCTGAAGCAGAATCGACTGATGGCGTGGTTCGCGCTCCACTTTCTGGACAAGAAGGTCTGGAAGCCCACGCGGCACACCTTCGCAGGGGGCTTGGCCATCGGTCTTTTTGTCAACATGCTCATCATCCCTGGCCAGATGCCCCTGGCTGCAATTCTCGCTGCGCTGTTCCGGGTGAACATCCCCATTGCCATCGTGGCTTGCTGGATCAGCAATCCGGTGACGATGCCTCCCATCGCCTGGTGGGAGATCGAATTTGGCAACTGGCTGTGCCACACCCTCGGCGTGAGTTCCCCGCCTCCTTTGGACTGGAAGGATCTGAAGGCCCTCATGGCAAACGCGACTGGCTTCGGAAACTTCTTTGCCCAACTCAAGCCGTGGGCCGCCTCTCTCTACATTGGCGGCTCTGTGGCGGGTGTCGTCTTGGGATTGAGCGGCTACGCGCTGGCCTTTGCGCTTTGGGACATGCTTCTAACTCTGACGCATCGACGGGTGAAGGAAGATGAAGATGAGGAGGACGATCCGACTGCGAAGCCTCCGAGGCCATGAGACGGCCATTCCGTTGTAAGGTCTCCTTGTCACGCTGGAGGAATGCGTTACATCTATAAATATTAAACCTCATGAGAATACTTCCCCCACTTCTCTGTCTGGCGATCCTGATAGCCGTTCTGCTGGGGTGCGAGAGCACCAGTCCGCGTGTGTCAGGATGGGAAGGACGACTGGGGCCGGTACCGATTGAACACAAGGTGATGCCAGTGGGCATGCTCCAGGAGGTGAACCTGAAGCAGGACATGATCCCTAAAGGCACCGTGGGGCGGAAGTTCTTCCGGCGCATGACCCCGCGGTACATCACCATCCACTCCACGCAGAACTACACAGGCAACGCCTACAATCACGCTCTGGCACTCAAGCGCGGCGCGCTGCGTGCCCCCAAACGCAAAGGTGGGAACCGCATCGGCTTCCTCACGTGGCACTTCACCGTGCAACAGGATACCGCCATTCAGCACCTGCCTACCAATGAACAAGGCGAGCACGCGGACTTCGACGGACCGGGGAACAACTACAGCATCGGCATCGAGATGTGCGAGCACCGGGGCAATGACCTCGCCCGCACCATTGACAAGACAGCCCGGCTCACCGCCTTCCTCATGATGGAACACCAGATCCCCCTCAGCAATGTGGTGCCCCACTACCACTGGCCACGCAGAGGGCTGACCCCACCCAACAAGAACTGTCCCCACTTCCTGCTCGACAACGGCCGACCCGGGCGCAACTGGCGTTGGTTCCTCAGCCGCGTGCAGAGGCACTATGAGCGCCTCGTGCCCGGGCCAGTGCCCCGCATTTGATCGTTCTTGGGAACGGCCTAACTGTTGACGCGAACCAGTCCCGCTTCATTGAGGGACTTCATCTTGGTCACGCACTCAATCACCTTCTCCGCTGCGATCAAAGCCTCGCCTTCGGTGTTCATGCGTGAAAAAGAAAAGCGCAACGTACTGCGCAAGCGTTCGGGATCAAAGCCCATGGCGCATAGTACGTGCGACGGCTGGAGCGTTTCGGCGTGGCAGGCGGACCCCTCTGAGCAGGCGATGCCCCGCTCATCCAGCAGGATCAACAAACCTGTGGCATCGATGTCCGGGAACACCAGGCTGGTGGTGCCTGGCAACCGATGCTCGACGCTGCCATTTACCTGCAATTCAGGAATCATGGCCAGCAAACGCCCTTCAAAGGCATCCCGCATGGCCGCAACCCTGGCACTGCCCCCCTCTTCGAGGTGCTGGCGCATGAGTTCCGCCGCTTTTCCGAGACCGACGATGTGAGGGACGTTCTCCGTGCCGGAGCGACGACCAAACTCCTGCCCGCCTCCCAGGATCCAAGGCCGGAAACGCACACGCTTGCTGATGAACAAGGCACCGATGCCCTTGGGGGCGTGAAATTTGTGACCGCTGAGCGTCAGATAATCCACGGGCACCTTTTTCACGGATACCGGCACCTTCCCTACGGCCTGCACGGCATCACAGTGATACATGGCACCGATGGCATGAGTAAGCTCTGCCGCCGCTTCGACCGGTGCGACCACGCCCGTCTCGTTGTTCGCCCACATCATGCTCACCAGAGCCGTCTGTCCCGCCCGGGCGCAGCCTTTCAATTCCTCCATGCAAGGAATGCCAGCCTTCGAGACATCCAAAAAGCTGACCGAGCGGTCCACCTCCGTCCAGCGGCGTGCCGGCTCCAGAACCGAGCTGTGTTCCGTCTTAAAGGTGATGAGATGCGTCTTGCGGGGATGCTGCAAGGTTAGCGCTGAACCGATGGCGGCATTGTTGGCCTCAGTCCCACCGCTGGTAAAGATGAGCTCATTGGGCTCACAGTCGATCAGGGCGGCCACCTGTTCGCGGGCCTGCTCCACCGCCTTGTGCACGAGTCGCCCGCCAGCATGCCCAGACGAGGGATTGGCAAAATGCTTCGTCAGAAATGGCATCATGGCCTCCAACACCCTCGGATCAGTCGGCGTGGTGGCATTCGAGTCGAGATAAATCATGCATCCATCATCCCCAAAGGCTAAACCGCGGGCAAGAGAAATGAGGATTGACGATTTCGCCGCACACCAACGAAAACTGGCCGCAAAGGCGGCCAGTCTACGATCAATGGGGTGTGTCGTCTTGAGACTTTGATCAGGGCAGCTTGCCACGTTGATGCAGCTTGAGAAGAAAGGTCATCATCTCCTTGGTATCCCCAGACTGGACGATGGTATTGAAGATCGCCCGGTCTGCCTGAGTGCCGTTGTTGCGAATCTCTTCCTTGATCCATTCGATCAGCAAATTCGCCGTTAAGGTGGAGGCGCTAAAAGGTGGGAAGAAGGCACCTGGGGTTTTTGCCTGGATTTCGGTGAGGTAGCCGCTGCTGTTGAAGAAGAAGATGAAGTGCGTCGTGTTGCTGCTGTCGTCGAAGCTGGATTTCCAGTTGAAGTCGTAGCACAGCGCATAGGCACCCGCCTTGGTATTGCCTTGGCTGTCGACAACGGAACTCACACGATCAAACTCAACGGAGCGAAGCTCGGCGGTCATGTGAGCCATGGTCATGAGTCCTTTGGCCAGGTCCCAGTCGCCGAAAATAGCGGCGTTCGCCTGGTAGTGCCGGTACTCGCCAGCGGTGACCGATGCCGGAGCAGCAAGGCCTGCAACAGTCAGGCAGGCAACTGCCAGCAGGATGCGGATTTTCCCAAGGAAGGAACGGGAGTCGTTTACAGGAGTGGTCGTATTCATTGTGATGCAGGGTGTCTGGTTTGTTCCGGCACCCAGGCCACAGAGCGGTCGCTGCGGGCTTCAGAGTGCCAGTGTCTTTCACCAGACATATTCCGGAACCGCCGCCGTATGTGACTCGTCGAAGCAAAAAATCCAGAGAGGCTCCTTGCGTCCCGTCTGCACATCCGCACCCATCAGCATCGACTGACTCGCTGCATACTCACGGAGAAAAACGCTTGCTCCCAATCACTCGGAAACGGTAGTGCGCATCCAGTGAGTCGTTGGCATGGGCGGGGTCCGTGAAATCCGGGAGGGTGGGGTCTGCAGGATCGACATACCGCTCCAGTGTGGTGGAACCACGCGACTCCGAGATGACGAGATCGCGGCCCTCGTCCCACGCGCCCCAGGCGCTCTCCGTCGTTCCCCGGGACCTGGCCGCCTGCTGCAGTGCCTGCACCTTGTAGTGCACAGTATAGGTATTCGACTTCGTGGTGAGGCGGGGATACAACCCGGCGTAGGGTCGCTCTTTCACATTGTCACCCGTGAGGGAATGCGCCTGCCAGAAGGCCGTAATGCCTGCAGGAGCAAGATTCGTAAATCCCGGCACATCTTTGGGAATGAGATGGAGATCACAGATTTCTCCCGGGGAACGGAAGAGGTCTTGGGAGGCAAAGCGTGTGCGGAACTGGTCCAGCGTCTTTTGAGCATCAATCTCGTAGCGGTAGATCTTGTTGTTGTTGCCCTTGTAATTTCCCGCATCCCCCACCGGAATGGCCGTCACCCTCTCGCTGCGGAACAGCGCATGGAGAGCCGTCGTGCGCTCTACGTAGGTAAAGGGAATGATCTGGAAATTGAGGTTGATCTTCCCTGCCGTGGAGAACGGCTCACTGATGGCATAGGGCTCCACCACAGGCATCCAGAAGAGGTCAAGAAGCAGATGATCACGCGGCGACTGAGCCCCGATATGCGAAGCTCCGGGCGGCGGAGCAAGTGCGGAAGGGTCCGGGCGGAACAGCAGCGTCCTCCAAGGAATGTCCGACTTGAGCTGGCTGGGCAGTGACCCAAACATCACTGGTGACATCATCTGCCGGTTGGGTGAGAAGAAAGTGGGGCCGCTGGTTTCAATGAGCCAGTCGTTGGTGAAATACGGGATGGCCGCCCCATCGGTGCCACGGCTGTTGTGTCCTTCGTCCGGCTTGTTGATGTAAGGCCCGTCCGGTGTGAAAGCGAGGCCGGTGTCCCAGTCACCGGAGTCACTGCCCCAGGGAGGATCTTTGAACGGCACATCCGGTGAGGCATTGCTCTGGTAACTGGCGTTGGGCACGAGCTTCCCTGTCCGGGTGGAGCCGTAAAAATTGCCGTGACTTTGATATCCCGTGGTGAAGGAATGCGCCATGGGCTGGGCGGTGTCATAGTACTGGTGAGGGACGAACACGGTGTCCGGCACGACGCGCCGCGCCGCCACCAGACGGTAATCTCCATGAACCGGCACGAGGGTGCGCACTGTGTCTGTATCCCGGAAGAGTCCACCACTGGTCTGGATGTTGCCACGGTTGGGTGGACGGGCAATGTTGCCGATGCGCCCCGTTTTTCCGGCCTGTGCTCCGTCTTTCGAGAAACTCCAGAAATTCTCCTGAGTCGTGGCAAGTTCGAGTGTGCTTCCGTTCATCTCGTTATGTCCGGAAGTGACCAGTCCCGGTGCAGGCAGGCTGCGTGAGGGGAACTTCAATTCAATGGTCTGGACGAGTTTCTCATCATCCGGCACATAGTTGCCGGGGTAGGGCGGAATGGCCCCAAGCACCCCGCCTTGGTAAAAATAAACCCGGACCGGCTGCGAACCATTCATCTGGAGCGTCATGGTGCGTGCAGTGCCCGGCTTGATGGTGATGGGCTTGCTCACAAAGGGGTAAGTGTTCTGGATGTTGGTGGCAGAGGCGTCTCGTGGCATGTCGCCACGAGCGGGAAGCCCACGGTCAACCAGAGTCACCCGGAAGCCCCCCTGCCCGCCAAAGGCGCGCTCGTGATTGATGTCCCGCCGCCGTTTCGTCACCCAGATGGTGGCATCCGCAGGAAAGCCCAGATCCTGCACGGCATCGCCGGCCCCATCTCCTTTCAACTGCAACTGATCCAACCCCGTGACCCGGATTTGGGTGTCCTCATTGAGAGAAGTCCATCCCTGCATGACGGAAAACAACTCTGCCAGAAACATGGCCTCCACCCGGATCTCTCCTTCCTGGAGCTTGGTTGCCCCGAGGGTCTTGTTCTTCTTCAGGCCCGGTTCTTCCAACACCACGTTGCTCGTGGGCACGATGGTATCGGCGGTGCAGATAAAGTGAAGGCCGGCCTCGGTGAGCGTCTCATAGCGGCCGAAGCCTAACGTGTCTGTGGCAGACACATAGAGCGGAACCACCTGCCCATGCCCCACCGCTCCGGTGGAAATGGTGGCACGGGGTTTGGTAAACTGTTTCCCACGTGTGGGAAAAGTCCAGGCCGCCGGGTGGTTTTGATCCTGCGGTTCGAGGGTATCATCAAAGAGATTGGTGGACCGGATGTAGTCAAAGATCTCCGTGAGAATCTGGTCGCGGTCGAGCGGATACTTGGCTGAGAATGTGCCGCCATAACCAGGAACTGGCTTGTCTGTAAGCATCTGAAGATAGCTGTAAAGCCTGGCATTGCCCGGGATGGAGTCGAAATCGGCGGTGGGGCTCCCGGCATCAGCACGCTTGAAAATGTAGTCCGTGCTTCCTGCGTGGGCGCAGAAGGCGATCAAGCGGTCGAAAGCCGTCCGATAGTCTGGGTTGTTCTCTTCATGCACCGGCCAGATTGCCACCCGGGGCCGGTTGAACAGATTGACCTCTGGAGCCCGGCTTTGCGCTGAAAGAAAGAAGCGGGTCCGCTCCAAGTCCGCTGGCGTGAGACTGACTGTCGCGGACCGGTCGGGACGGTAGACGAGTTCGTCCACTGACGCATAAAGGCGCTCCACATCGGTAGCCACTCCGGAGGTGGCGACGACAGTGCCTCCTTTGGAGCCCCCTTCACCGATACGAGGAACAATCTCTGCGATCTGGGCGCGGGTGAGCGTAGGAAACACCGCACTCAGATAGGTGGTGGCAGGATGCCCAGGGTACCGCTGATACTCGCGCTGAGCAGGTTGGAATTTCGCCAGCCTTTCCTTTTCAAAGGCGTTGTTGGTACGCGGGATGTCCCAATAGGATCCAGGCACAGGAGGGGTGACCGGGCTTGGAGCCCATTCGTCACCTGCGGCAGTATTGATGTTCACTTTATTGGAGTCATCATCCGTCCAGAAGGCAACGCGACCTACTACGGGATTGTGCTGGGCAGGCGAAGTCTTCGCCCCTGGGGTCCACGTCACTGTTCCACCTGCACCTGGCGACGGGGCTGTCAACGTGCCGTCCCGGAGGACATACAGCCACCTTACTGGCATAGGGGCGGAATTGTCTGTCGGGGCGGTCCCTTTCACAGGAGCGCCAGTGAGGGTGATGCCTTTCGGCGCCTTCGAGCCGGCTAAAGCGGAAGGGTCGAAGATGGGATACTGGAGATTCCCCTGACGGTTCAAGACAGGGAGGTTCAGATCCGTGTAGAGCGCTGGCTGCGCATGCCATGTGGTGGGGACATCGTTCGAGGGAACAAAGGGGCCGTCTGTCGGCAACCAGTTCATTTTCTCTGCGGAGTAGAGTTTGTAGTACTCCAGAGGGGCGCTGGATGCGCCGGAACTGGTGCCTGCTGCCACCCCGTAGGTACGGATCATTCCCGGCTGCGATGCCCAGGCAATGTTGGCGCCTCGCGTGGTGGCCGAACGGATCTGGGCCATGACCACGCTGGTGGCGGTGTCCACCAGTTCACGACTGCGGTTGCCAGCATCGGTGTAGCGGGAGGCCTTGGTCTCAGTCGTGACACTGCCGAAAAAGGCCAGGATCAAGGCACTTAGCAGTACGAGGAAACTCAACACCAGCACCAGGGCCATGCCCTTGCGGCGGGAGGGTAAAACTTTCATGCGACAATTAAAAAGACAACGTGGAGGTGGCCGTGACGGGCTGACACTCCTTCATGCCAGCAGGCGGGAGGAGGAGGAGGGTCAAGGAGAGAACCGCTTGGAACTGATGACTCTGAAGCGGTAGAGTGCATCAAGCGGTGTGTAGTCAGCCGCCGAGGC
>JBGGMQ010000853.1:0-3671 GCA_041287975.1 Verrucomicrobium sp.
AAAAACACAATCGACCTGACCCAGGAAGCCCCTCGCAGCCCCCGCCACCGTTTGGGCGGCTACTCACTGATGGCCCGCATGATCGACAAAGGTCGGGCATCGCTGGATAACAAAACTGGCGAGTACCACTATGCCTGTCCCCTCGACCAGGCCCTTTTCGGCTTCAAGGCCGTGAATGCAGACGAAGTCCTCGCCCTCCTTCGGTCCGGTGCGACCGACGAGGAAGTGATCGCATGGTTTGGAAGCCATGGAGACAGCAAATCCGCCGAAGAGATCTCCAGCTGGTCGGACCAAGTGGACGGCTGGACCATGTACGGTGATCCGGAGAAGGGAGAATGGTTCGCGGGAGAATGCGCCCGACTGGGTCTCGACCCCGCGACCACGAGCCTGGCGGAATTTCTGGAGGCAGACGACGCCGCGACTTTCGCCATTGCCGCCTGAGGACCCTAGCCCCGAGCGAACCTACCCATGAAAATCGCCCTCTGGATGGTGCAAGGTCTCCTGGCGTTTGCCTTCGGTGCCTCCGGGTACATGAAGGTTTTCGCCTTCCATCAATTTGCTGCGTCCGCGCCAGATCTGGCGAATCAGCAAAGCCTCTTTACCTTCATTGGTATGGCGGAACTCGCCGGAGCGGTCGGGTTGATTTTGCCCGCACTGACCGGTGTTCTGCCGGTTCTCACGACTTGGGCGGCGGTTGGACTGGGTACGATCATGGTCTTGGGTACGGGTTTGCATATCATGAAGGGAGAGTGGTCGCACGCGGCGATCACTCTCGTGCTTCTGGCACTGAATGCCTTCGTCGTCTGGGGCCGCGGATGGGGAGTGGGCTCCCCACGCAAATCCACGTTGAAAGCGTAGATCGCGAATTCGGAGGCGGGCTGGGGCTTGGGAAAAGTAGGGAAAGTTGTCCTGGCGCTTTGGGGTTGTTCGTCGCTGAATTGACGGGCTGCTTCAGCAATCCCGCCCAAGAAGCTTCAACCTGAAACGCCAAGCCCCTCCTTCCTTCTCATGAGCCGACAGATCTTCATCACTCTGCCTGTAGCAGACCTCCCCAAATCCATGGCGTTCTACAAAGCGTTGGGCTTTGACCACAATTCCCAATTCACGGATGACACCGCTGCCTGCATCGTCATCAGTGAGTTCATTCATGTAATGCTGCTGACGCATGCGAAGTTCACCAGCTTCACGCCCAAGGCGGTCTGCGACACGAAGACAACCACCGAAGTGCTCCTCTCCCTCGATTGTGAAAGCCGCGAGGAAGTCGATGGGCTGGTGGCAAAAGCCTTGAGCGCCGGCGGCTCGACCCAGGGGAAACCTGAGGACGACGATTTCATGTATCAACACGATTTCTCCGATCCCGATGGGCACCAGTGGGGTGTGTTCCACATGAGCGGCATGCCTCCGCAGTAGTTTGATGGCGGGCGTTTCAAGGACGTCAGCGAGGAGGCGAAGCTCGCAGACGCTTCAGCTAGTGCCTTCTCACGTCGACAACTACAGGGGCGCTGGATGGTGGGTGATCAAACACCAGTGGGTGGGTGCTGAGGCGTGAGCCATCGGGGTGTGTTCGGATACGGAGGGTGGTTTGATGCTGCCTTCTGCAGTGTGACGGCAATACCGGTCGTAGTTGTCGACGTGAGGAGAACAGACCAACCGCCCGCGTTTTGGGGTGGCCACCAAGGAACCGGCTCTAGCTCAGTCCGAAGCTAATCCCTGTAAGGGATTTGTAGCACAGCCCAGTGGTTGGACGAGTCCCGCCTGCGGGACGAGTCAACCCTGGGTACTTCCACGGAGAATGATCAGGTGGGAAAGCCGACTGTATCCGCTTTCTCCCCACCGCCATCACCACCTCCACGTCAGTCCCCCAGGGTTCTTTGGCAGGCACTAACTTCCCCGTATGCGATGTCTGAATCGTCGGATGCAACCGCTTGCCCAAGAGGTGCCCCATGGCCGCAAGGGGAACCGGTATCAAACACCCTGTGCACACTAGGCGGTCATCTCTCGTGCCCCTTCAGGGCACAACTCTTGTTCGGAACCGGTACCCAGGGTCTTCGCCCCTGGGCTCTTAGGGCCTTTCAGGCCCTCCTGAGGAACCTCCGGGAGCCACAGCTACCCAGTCCGCCACAACTCCTTCGGAGAGTCACATCTGTCCAGCAGGCAGGCAAGAATAACGCCCGAATTTTCAGGCGGCAATGGAGGCGGCAGACAGATTGACAATCAGCCCCAAATTGAATCAACTGACCCGTGTCCAAGGATTTTGAAGATGCCATACCGCTTGTCGGTTCGCTGACGGTGGTGATGCCGGCCTATAACGAGGAGAGGCACATCAAGGCATGTCTTGTTCGTGTGCTGCAGGAACCCTCTGTGAAGGAAATAATCGTAGTGGATGACGGGTCTTCAGACTCCACTGCGGCGGTAGTCCTGGAGTTCATCAAAGAGCATCCGGGAGTGCGGCTGGAGCGACATAGCCGGAACAGGGGCAAAGGGGCCGCCTTGCGAACCGCATTCCCACTGTCCACCGGCAGGGTTGTGCTCGTGCAGGATGCGGATCTCGAATACGATCCGGCTGAGTATGAAAAGGTGCTGCGGCCGATACTGCAGGGGCATGCCGACGTGGTCTTTGGATCGAGATTTCTGGGGGGCGGCGCGCACCGGGTCCACTACTTCTGGCACTATGTGGGGAACAGGATTCTCACGCTAATGTCCAACTGCTTCTCAGGATTGAACCTGACAGACATGGAGAGTGGAACGAAACTGTTCCGACGCGAGGTGCTGGCCCGCCTTGATCTGAAAGAATCTGGTTTCAGCATCGAGCCTGAAATGGTGATCAAGGTGGCCGCGCTGGGGGTCAGAGTTTATGAGGTGCCGGTCTCCTACTACGGTCGGAGCTACGCTGAAGGCAAAAAGATCGGCTGGAAGGATGGGGTCCATGCTTTCTGGTCCATCCTGAAGTACGGCATAGGTCGTTGGCTGTAAGAACCTGTTTGGATAAAAACATCCGGGTGTGGCAGGTTCAATTAAGGGAATGAGATAAGAGCGGCTTCGCCGAGCCTGAGAACTGCCCCCTCCGGGTTGCGGTTCTTTTGAGCCTGGACTGCGTTGCTCATCGGTTGTGAATCTCGATTCACGCCTCTTCGCGCCTTGTCCAGACTCAAAATGCCTCGCAACACACCCACCGTTTTTATCCAAACAGGTTCTAAGCCTTCGCCGACCAACAAGCCCGCCAGATCACAACAAAGCGCGAAGACCGTTGGGAATGACACGATCTACGCGAAAGAGATTTTCCTCCAACATGGCCTGCATGCACGCCTCATGGGGAGACCGGTAGTTGGTGAAGCCCTTGTCGAGGGCATCCCGCGGGTAAAACTGCATGGATGGGGCGGCTGAGCAAGCCAGGCTGGAACTCGTGCAGGGTTCTGAAAGAAACATCCTCCTGTTTGTCGAACTGGCCGAGCTCCGCCGCGCTGAGTTCATACATGTTTTTCTGACGGTATTCGACGGAGGAATTGAGCAGTCTGGCGGCGATGGCAAACCCCGTCTGCTCAGCGGGGAAATAGTCCACCGCCAGAACTTCTGCGCCCCGGCGCTCACACTCAAACGCGAAATAGCCATCTCTGGTGCCGATGTCCAGCACACGCATGCCCCGGCAGTCTTGAGGAAAGTCAAAGAGGGCA
>JBGGMQ010000854.1:0-5388 GCA_041287975.1 Verrucomicrobium sp.
GAGGGGTGAGTGCGGCTTGAACAAACCCACAGCGAGAAAAAACGGCGTGGCCTGCTTCTTCTGAAGATAGCGAGCCGCCCAGTTCACGACCTGGCCGTCTTCCGTCTGGTCGTCTTTGGCATCGATTGCACCCCAGTCCCAATGCCAGATACCGAGTCCGTTCATGTTCTGGCCGGTGTGCACGGGTTGGTCAGGGATCTGCACTCCCGGCTGGGGAAAACGGGCATCCCAGGCGCTGTCCTGCTCAAAGCCACGACGACCGCCATGCCAGCCAGTCAGCCGGGCCTCAGGGCCACCGTGCGTGGCGTGAAACACCTTGCCCCCCGCGGCGGTGGTGTAGCCACGCTGGCGAAAGTACTCGGGCAGAGTGGGCTTGCCATCCAGCGTGACGGCGTGACGCCAGTCCTGCTCATTGCCAGAGACACCGCTGTTCCAAGGGTAAACACCCGTCAACAGGGCAGTACGGGAGGGATTGCAAAGGGCGTAGGCGCAATGCGCATTGGTGAAACGCATGCCCATCCGGGCGAGACGGTCCATGTTGGGCGTGCGTGCCTGGGGATGACCGCCCATCCAGCCGACCCAGTCATTCAGGTCGTCTGCGATGACGAACAGCACGTTGGGGGCGTTGGCAGGGGCACGCACCGTCTGCACCCGGGGGGAGACGGCAGCCGCACTCGCGGGTTTCCCGGTGCTTTGGGAGGCGCTGAACACTGTGGCCTGGGCGGCGGTCAAACCGACCGCCAGCACTGCGACCCGCGCAAAAAGGGCTTTAAAATTCCTGCTTTGCATGAAGGTGCGCAGTGTACCCAGAACCCGCCCTCCGACAATGAAAACACTCCGCGTACTCCCCTCTCCCCTCGCCCGCCCTCTGCTCCAGACTCTCGTTTTTTGCTGTGGTCTCGCCGGTGCGCTCCCGGCGGCACCAGAGGCAGCTTTGCCAGATCCTGGCCTCACTCAAAAGTCTCGGGCAGTGCTCCCAGCGGGAGAGACTTTTCCCTTGAAGCTGGCCCACGCTGCCCTGGATCGCACCCGGTACACGGTGAAGTATGAGCCTGCCTACGTACGCCTGGACTACCCCAATGGGGACGTGGACCCGGCGACGGGGGTGTGTACGGATGAGATCATCCGAGCCTGCCGGGCCTTGGGGTTCGACCTGCAAAAGCTGGTGCACGAAGACATGAAGGGGAACTTCAGCAAGTACCCGAAGAACTGGGGCCTGAGCCGCCCGGATCGCAACATTGACCACCGGAGGGTGCCTAATCTCCAGACCTTCTTCAAACGTCAGGGGGCCGACCTTCCGGTGACTCAAAATGCGGCGGACTACCGGCCGGGGGATATCGTGACCTGCACGGTGCCGCCCCACCTGCCTCACATCATGATGGTGGTGCCCTCACCCGAGGGAGGCAGCCGACCATGGGTGGTGCACAACATTGGCCGGGGGCCCCAGCTGGAGGATGATTTGTTCACCTACCCCCTGACAGGGCACTATCGGTGGAGCCCAAAATGAAGGACGGGGGGTGACCCGAATGCCAGGCTGAAGCCCGGCACTCCTTTGCTGGCACTGACTTTCACTTCACCGTCTTCATCGCTTCGACGTTCTTCTTCATGACGTCGAGCCAAGTACCCTTGTCCGGGACATTGGCAGAGGGGTCAAAGACGGCACTGTTGATTCCTAATTCCTTGAGCTTCGTCACGGAGGCAGGATCAGGCTCACCCTCCCAGATCATCCACTTGGCGGGGTGCGTGGCGAGGATCTTTTTGAGAGCTTCCATCTGCGCCTCGTCGGGCACGGTCTCGGGCTCCCAGAGCACAGCCTGGAGGTTGATGCCATAACGACGAGCCCAGTATTGATAGATGGGGTGAGAGGCGACGAGGGGCTGGTTGGCCAGGCGCTCCCCCTCTGCCTTCATGACATTGTCGAGTGCGAGGAGATCATTCTTGAGCTGGTCATAGTTTAGAGCAAACAACTCCATGTGCTCCGGGCGCAGCTGCTGGAAGGCCTCGCGGATGGCATCGGCCTGGGAAAGGGCCTGGTTGAAATCAATCCATGTCGTAAAGGCCGTGCCGCTGTGGGAGTGCTCCCCGGCTTTGCCGTGGCTGTGGGTGATGGCGTCCTTCACCACGATGAACTTGTCAGAGAAGCCGCTGGAAGTGTTGACCGTTTTGGAATCGGGCAGCGTCACCGTTTCCAGCCATTTCGAGTAACTGGCACCATTGAGCAGGATGAGGTCTGCGGACTGGTAGGCCTCGATCTCCTTCTCGATCGGCTCCCAGAAAGCGGGATCGACATCTCCGGGTACAGGAAATACTACTTTCACCTCATGACCGCCGATGCGCTCGGCAAAGTAGGCGAGCGGATAGTTGGTCACGTACACGGCTGGAATTCCCGAGTTGCTCGCAGGTTTTGCCGGCGTGGACGGAGTTTCAGGATTGGGTTTGCAGGCGGTTATCGCCCCCAGCGATGCGATAAAGAGGGGGAAGAGCAGGAAGGTGCAGCGTTTCATGGAAAGGGTGAGTAAGAGCCATACGGCGCGGGAATGGCAGTCTCGCGAAAGAGCGGTGCAGATGCAAAACGAAATCGGAGGCAGGCGCGTCAGTCGCAATTACCAATCCACAGGAGGCTGTGGTACGCATCCCATTCTGGAAAGAGCTTCGGGGCGGCCAGTCGATTGCGCACTGGCAGCTTGGGGCCTGACAAGGAACCATGCTGCCGCACTGCCGGACCGAGGCAGGAGCGACGGAGACTGATGCCGAAGGCATCCCAGAAATTAGCCAGGGGTCGAGGGAGTAACACGACCGAATACCCCTGGTCGCCTGGAAATGGAATTCATCCTGAAGGGATGGCAGAGAGGTGCCTCCATCGCCTGAGCGACAGCTCTGGCACGCCTTTCAGGGTGCTCTGATAGAGCCTCCTGCCCAGGGGTGTCGCTACGCTCAACCCCTGGCTAATTTCTGGGATGCCTTCGGCATCGGGAAACGTTTCCAGACGATTGGCCTTGGGGCGACATCCCCTTGCGGAAAAGCTGCAGCTCTTGCATGCGAACGCCTCTCCCGCTTCCCTGTGACGAGGGCAACTGCACTTCTTAAATCAATGCACGACGCAACAATGCTGGAGTGTTCGTGGTCAGGCCATCCACGCCCATGGCGGCCAGTTCGCGGGCACGAGCAGGATCGTCGACGGTCCAGATGAAGACCTTGAGACCTTGATTGTGTGCCTGGGCCACGCCGGCGGCTGTCAGCGCCCAGTCGACTCGCAGATCCAACGCCGAAAGACCGGCGATGCGGGCGACCTGAATCTGAACATGCAAACTCCCGAGCAGGCTGGGTTTGAGGATCCACGCGACGGCGCACTCAGGCAACTGTCGTGCGGCCTCTGCCATGACACCGAGATCAAAGCCAATGATCGTAACCTGCTTTGGCGCAAGTGGCCCCTTCTCCAGCACCTGGCGCAAAGCGGGCAGCATCTCACGACCAGCTTTGCACTCGAGGAAGACGGATTTGTCTGGAGGCACTTCACCTAGCACTTCAGACAGCAGCGGCACGCCTATGTCTGCTTCATTGAAAGTGTCATCACGCCAGTGTGCGGGAATGGCCCGGAGTTGTGCGGAAGTCAGATTAACGATGCGCTGTTTGCGCCCGGCTACGCGATACAGGTCTGGATCGTGCGCGACCACGACATTGTCATCTTTGGCAATGCGCAAGTCCATCTCCACGGCATCGGCCCCTTGCTTCCAGGCCAGACGGAAGGCCGCCAGGGTGTTTTCTGGAGCCTCTGCTGAGGCTCCGCGGTGGGCGATTATCAAAGGCAGCATAGGAAATCATCTCACTGGAATACATGTTTTGCAAAGCTCATGACAGTAGGATCCGGCCTGCACACACGCAGTGAATACCATCCACAAATTCGTTTTTCCAAGGCACCGCAAAGAGTCACTCTCCCATTCCTCTACCTCTACCTCTACTAGGGATTCGAGCACTCAGAAGCCTTCAGGGGTGCTCATGTTCAGAAAAGATACGGAGAGCAAACATTAATCGGAAATACATTCAATCATGGCATTCCCGCTGCTTACGAACGTGTTGCGACCGGCAAGTCGTGACAACCAACAACAACCTAGAAAGAACAGAAGCATGAAACCATCCTTGATTGGAAACCTCAAAAAGATGCTCTCCCACAAAGGGGCGATGCTGGCCGTCGCGGCCCTGCTTACGCCCGTCGCTGCTCAGGCTGGCACCGTGTCCTCCAAAGGCGTGGTTGCTCCGATTGAGCCTCCGGCTCCTACTCCCCTCATCACCGGCAACCTGTCGCTGATGTATGACACCCATTTCATCTCCTACGGCCAGGACGTTTGGGGCGTGGGCAATGACTGGGGCGAGTGGTTCTTCCACCCTTCCTTCGAACTCGACTTCAACGTCGCTCCCGGACTTCAGATCTATGTGAACACCTGGGCTGACGTCAACGACCAGGTCGAAGGTGACATCGGTGACTACGTGCAGGAAATCGACGTCAACGTCGGCATCTACTACACAGTCGACAAGTTCAAGTTCCAGCTCGGCTACGGCTCCTGGAACTATGCTTCCCAGACTGAGCACATCGTCGACGGCAAGGTGTCCTACCTTGACGGTCTGATCAATCCTTTCGTCGCTATCCACGGCCGCGTGGGCATCGACATCCCAGGATATGACGAAGGCGTTGTCGGTCAGATCGGTATCGCTCCTGCTACGACTCTGGGCCCTGTCAGCCTCTCCTTCCCCATCACGGTCTCTTTTGACACGGATGGCTTCCATGGAGCTGGCGAAGGCTTTGCCTATGTGTCCGCCGGTGTGGGCGCTTCCATCCCTCTGCACAAGCAGATCGCGCTTAGCGTTGGTGTGACCTACTACCACACCCAGGACGACGTGATCCCGAATGTGGACAGCGACTTCGTCGTGGGTTCCGCCGGTATCGTGTTCACGTTCTAATTCAGACTGACCGTCAGGGTCCCCTCTCTCTCACTAAGCGCGCATCGTCACCAATGGCGGTGCGCGCTTCTAATGAAAACACACAGCGATATAGCACTAACTGAGTATGAAAAGAAGGTACTTTCAGGCATTCATGGCTGCGGCGCTGGCCGGCACCATTACCGCTCCTGCGCAGGCTGCGGAAACCGTCAAGGTTGGCGTACTTCACTCCCTGAGCGGCACGATGGCCATCAGCGAGACTTCCCTCCGTGACGTTCTCCTCTTCACCTTTGACGAGATCAACGCCGCTAGCGGCCTCCTCGGCAAAAAGATCGAGCCCGTCGTCGTCGACGGTGCCTCGAACTGGCCGCTCTTCGCGGAAAAAGCCAAGCAGCTTCTCGAACAGGACAAGGTCGCCGTGACCTTCGGCTGCTGGACCTCCGTGAGCCGCAA
>JBGGMQ010000855.1:0-13614 GCA_041287975.1 Verrucomicrobium sp.
GACGATTCTTCTGAGATTTGAGGTCGTGACGCTCAAAAACCCACCCGGAATTGCAAACGCCAGGTGCTCCACAATCAATCCGGCGTGAACTCCCATGGCTCAGTCTGATCCAAAAATGGGTGCCTTGAATCTTCCTTGAACTTTGTCGTTTGAGCTTTGATCCCTTTTCTCCGGCTTCTTCCAAACGCATAAACTTCGTGCACTCCCCCCATTCCCGCCGATAGTACGCCCCTTATGCCTTTTCGCGCCCTTGGCCTCCACGAACAAATTCTCAAAGCCATTCAAGAGGCGGGATACACGGAACCCACCCCGATCCAGGCTGCCGCCATTCCCCAGATCATGGGTGGACATGACCTCATCGGCATCGCTCAGACGGGCACAGGCAAGACCGCAGCCTTCACCCTGCCCATGCTGCATTTGCTGGCCCAGTTGCAGGGCCAGGGACCTCTTCGCGGTATCAAGGCGCTCATTCTTGCCCCTACCCGTGAGCTCGTGGCCCAGATCTATGACAACGTGAAGGCCTACGCGCAGCATCTCCCTTTGAAGGTGGCCATGATCTTTGGTGGCGTCAGCGAGCGCCCGCAGATTGAGGCACTCCGCTCAGGTGCGGATCTCGTTATTGCCACGCCTGGCCGCCTTATTGATCTCATGGGCCAGCGTTACGGGAACTTCAATGCCCTGGAATTCCTTGTACTGGATGAAGCCGACCGCATGCTTGACATGGGTTTCCTTCCTTCTATCAAGCGCATCGTCAAAGCCCTTCCCTCCAAGCGCCAGACCCTCCTTTTTTCCGCGACCCTTTCGAAGGAGATTGAGGGCCTCACCCACGAGTTTCTGCATCGTCCCAAGACGGTGCAAATCGGCAAGCGCTCCAATCCTGCTGAGACGGTGACCCAGCTCGTCTATGAGGTGCCCAAGCACCTCAAGCCCGACCTCTTGGTCCATCTCCTCCAGGACCCTTCGTTCAACATGGTTCTGATATTCAGCCGCATGAAACACGGGGCTGACCGCATCGCCCGCCATTTGGCACGCTTCGGCATTACCACGGTGACCCTTCATTCGAACCGCACGCAAAACCAGCGCTTGCGTGCCCTGGCAGACTTCAAATCCGGTGCCGCCCGTGTCCTAGTAGCCACCGATATCGCCGCTCGTGGCATTGACGTGGATGGTATCTCCCATGTCGTGAACTACGACTTCCCCATGCACGCGGAAGACTACGTGCACCGTATCGGCCGCACGGGCCGTGCTCATGCCGTAGGCGACGCCATCAGCTTCGTTACCCCCGAAGATCACGGCCCCCTCAAGAGCCTTGAGCGCTTCATTGGTCGCGGCATTGTCCGGAAAAAGGCCGAGACCTTCAACTACGCCGCTGCACCTTCCGCCGCATCCGCGGACGTGGATCGCCGAGGCGGCGGTGACCGCAGTGGTGGCCGGGGCGGCGACAGCCGTGGCCTTCGCAGCGGCGGTAGTAGTGGTGGTGGTGGTCAAGGCCGTGGACCCAGAGGCGGTGGCGGCGGTGGAGACCGCAGCCGTGGCTCCAGAACAGGCGGCGGCGACAGTGGCGGTCAAGGTCGCAGCCAGAGCCAGGGCGACAGCCAGTCCCGTCGCGGCGGCCGCTAGAACAAGCCCCGCACGCATTTCCCCAAAAACTTCAGGGCGCACCCGTCTCACGACAGGTGCGCCCTTCTTTGTTTTTGAATTCTAGCCCAAGGCACAATCCCTTCAAAAAAATCAGTCTCTGTGTTCTCTGTGCCTCTGTGGTTAACCTGGCTTTTTAACCTCCTTCCGCTTCCTTCCTCCCACCTCATCCATATTTCCGATCCCGCCCATCCGAAAATGCGATTGGAGCATTTTCACAAAATCGGTGATCCTCCGTCACTCCCATCCACTCTCATTCGTCTAACGCATAGCACCTAACGCCCAACGATCTCCTCACCCCCGCCGACCATGGAATTCTACCACCTCCGCACCTTTCTCACCGTAGCCGAAGAAGGTCACCTGACCCGGGCGGCGGAAAAGCTCATGACCAGCCAGCCGGCCTTGAGTGCCCAGCTCCGGGCCCTTGAGGATGAGGTAGGCATGAAGCTCTTCGATCGCACTTCCAAAGGCATGGTCCTCACCTCTGCGGGAAGGGCTCTCCAGGATCAGGCCCGTCGCGTTGTCGATGCCGCTCGCGACTTCAGAAGCCAGGCCGAGTCCCTCAGAGACACCATCACCGGTGAGATGGTGCTCGGGCTCAACAACCGGCCTGAGATTCTCCGCCTCATGGAGATCCTGCATGACCTTACCTCGAACCACCCCGAGCTCCGCTATGAAATGCTCTGCGGCAGTAGCGGCGTCATCCTGCAGGGGTTGGATGAGGGCAGCATCTCCATCGGCTTTTTTGAAGGCGAGTGCAATAACCCCAAGCTCACCTGGCATCAGGTCGATACCGTGGAACTCTGCCTCGCCGCTCCCGTTGCCTGGGCGGAGGAGCTGTCCAAGCCCGATTGGAAAAAGCTGGAGGCAAAGCCGTGGATCTTTGTCTCCCGCATGTGCTCCTACTTCCTCGCCATCCAGAGCATATGCAACGAGCAGGGGCTCAACATCAGCCCTCGATTCAAGGTGGACGAGTGCCTTACCGTGCTAAACATGGTCGCGGACGGCCTGGGTGTCACCCTCACTTCCCGCAACCAGATTGACTCCCCAGATTTCAAAGGTCGCATCGTCGCGTTGCCCCATTTCCGAGCCACCGTTCCCTTGTGCATTGGCTATCAGACCGCGCGAGCCAATGACCCTGCCGTCGCCGTCGTTCGGGATACCGTCCTGCGAGTGTGGAACACCGCGCGCAAGGTACCCCTGCCAGAGCTTGAGATCATTCATGCACCAGCAACTGCGCCTGCGCCCGCGTCGGCCCCAGTACCACCCGCGCCCACGCCCCGCCTTGTGACTCGGCCTCGCACCCTCAATTCCAACCGCAGACGATCATGATCACCGCCACGCCCATGTCCTTCGACGCCGCTTCGCGAAATCAGATGCAGCGTGCCTCAGCTCCCGAAAACTTCCCCAGCGCAAAACGCATCCGCTCCTGGGTGCTCGATTCCTCCCAGAGCGTCCTTCTCAAAGGCTACCGCGGTCAAGCCTGGGTCACGATGGAGGGTGATCCCGAAGACCACCTGCTCCGCCCCGGCATGGAACTCGAGTTTTGCGGGCCTGGTCTATTGGTAGCCGAAGCCCTGAACGATGGTGTGATCTATGACTGGGAGCTGAGTCAGTGTGAATGAACCCGGTATCTGAAAACATCCGTCAGCAGGGTTGGAGTACCGGCTTCAGTCGG
Organism: Verrucomicrobium sp.; assembly: GCA_041287975.1. Taxonomy (GTDB): domain Bacteria; phylum Verrucomicrobiota; class Verrucomicrobiia; order Verrucomicrobiales; family Verrucomicrobiaceae; genus Verrucomicrobium. The sequence goes on from JBGGMQ010000855.1 coordinate 3,317, forward strand.
CTCAGGGCCGCAAACACGTGGAGCAATCTAACTCCACCTCACCTTCTACCGCCCCCGACATTCATCTCCTCACACAAAGACACGAAGGCACAAAGGAGTTGCCAATCATCATCTGTAGCAACTCCCCCCAATCTTCGTGTCTTTGTGCTTTCGTGTGAGGAAAAGAAGCTTCCTCCTACGATTTCCTCGTTCACGAACTACCCCCGCTTTACCCGACCCACCACAACCTCCCTGGTCTTCCTATCAATCCCAATATGCTCGTTCAGTGTCGTTCCTGAAATCTTCCACGAGAACGCCTGACCCGCTGGGCTAACGGCCACTGTCCCTGTCCACACCAGCTCCGATCCCGCTTCCGGAAACGCAATCGTATACAGCTCTCGAGCATCATGCCCGGAGACAAACAACGTTCCCTCAGGTCCGAACCCACCTCCGGAACTGCTCATGCCGGCGAACTTCGTTACTAGCGCAGCGGGGAAGATCCAGCCCTCCAGCCGCCGCCACTGATCATCAAACTTCAGCACCTCGGTGAAGGACGGATCTTTGCCCGCATCAGCCCCGGCCTTGGCGTATTGGGCGAAGCAGGCATACCAGCACCCATCCTTGCGGTCCACCCAGGTCAAGGAGCCAACAAAATGGCCAAAGCTGTGGCAGCCCACATGCTTCATGGTCGCTGTGTCCCAGATTTCCACGGAGCTCACCGTGGGAGTTTGGGGGAAATTGGAGTGGGCGCAGTAAAGTTTCCCGTCCAGCACAATGCCCGCATTGAGATGGGTGAGGGGACCGTCCTTCGGCCCCTGCCAGCTCGCGACTTTCTCACCCGTATCCAGACGGTATTTGCCGATCGCACGATTGTCGATCGCGTAGAAATACGTGCCATCGGTTGCCACGCCTTGCTTGGCCTCCGCCGCTGGGATCCGGCGCATCTCCTCATACTGCCAGGGTGAGACTGGTGCCTCTTCACTCCAGAGGAGTGAAGCATGGCAGAAGAGCACACCTAGACAAGTCATCAAAGCCAGTCGGAAAGGAGAGAACGGCATGGCGGGCAACCTAAAACGAGGCGGAAACCAGGACTAGGAACGTGGCTCTTTGGCGTAGGCCGCCCAGGCTTCTTCAATCTTGGCGGATTTGGCATCGCCACTGTGGAAGATGAGGCGGTGCCGCAGTTTCAGGTGCTCACCCTTCTTCAGCTCGATCGTGCCATCAGGCGCAGTCTTGTCCAGGCTCTGTGTGCCGAAGGGGTTTGCCGTGAAGAGGCCGTAGTCCCGCACATGCCAGGGGGTGGGGTAGCGGAAGCTCGTGGGGTGGTTGAGCATGGCCACACCCAGTGTTTCGCCTTCCACGGGACCGGAATAGTCACACCACTTGGCGCGTTTGCCCCAAGCCTCGACGTCCTTCACACCTTCACTGTTGATGATGCTGCCGCCCGGTCCACCCAGGCCGCTCTTGACCGCCATGCTGGTGGGCACGCGGATGCTGAAGCCCGAGTCCTTCTTGTCCCCCACGGTGACCGGGCCTTCACTGGCGATGAAGTCGATGTCAAAGTCGATGATCCGCGTGTCTGCCGTCACGCTGAAGGTCATCGTGTGCTGCTCTTCCAGCAGCTTCTTGCCGGAGGCATCCAGGATGTCATTCAATGTTGAAACCACCGCACCTTTGTCGTCTGCTTTGATTTCCTTGTACTCCCGGTGTTTGATCGCACCCAGCGCCGCAAGGCGGGCTTTGGCCTTTTCAGCCTGTTTCGGATTGGCCAGCTGCTCTTCAAAAGTGGCCTTCTCTGCCCAGGTGTCTGCACCCCCGATACTCTCGTTGCCGAAGCAGATGCCGCGATGGTGCGGGTGGTCATGCTGCTCACCGTCCACCGTTTTCATCGGGTAGCTGCGGGTCATCTGTTTCCCCGTGGGTCCGAACACCGGTGCCAGATAGGGTTTGTTCCCCTGATCCACGACATACTCGGCGAAGGTTTTGCCCTGATGTTTGATCACCAGACCTCCACCGGCGTTCTTGTCGACGGTGAAAGCAGGATCCGCCGCCGTGGCGGTGAGGGAGAGAGCGGCAGTGAATGCAAAGAGTGGAAATAGCCGGTGATGCATCCTCTTCTTACGCAGGAAAGCGTCAGAGATTTCACTCTGTGAACTTCAAATCATAATCTGCAAACATCCCAACACATCCGCATCCAAAAGTACCACTGTCCCACGGTGGCACCCCTTGAGCTTTCGTATTTGAGTTTTGACGGTTGGCTTTTTCAATCCTGTCTCTGTCCGCCACGCGGCACCACCACGCTCCGCGTCTGCGGTCGCGCCATGATCCCGCCTTTGGCTGGCATCTTCGAAGCGATCTCTTCCTTCGCCCGCTGGATGTCTTTCCACAATTCGCGAGCCTCTGGGGAGTTTTCCGGCAGGGATGCGAGCCTTGCGTACCGTGTATCCAGATCTTCCTTGTAGGAATGGAGGGTGGAGAGCCTGTTCTCCAGGTCGGAAATCTCCTGTCGCATTTCCTCCTGCGCGGCCTGGAGTTGGGCGCGATGCTGGGTCGCATGCCGTTCGGCATCCTGGTTGATCGTGCGCATCTCCTCGAACCGCTGGCGCTCCGTCTGCTGGGCGGCCTGCAGTTCTTGCAGGGTCTGTTTGAGAGGGCCTTCCTGCTTGCGCAGGCCATCCAGTCGGTCTTGTGCCGCCTGTTCGATGGCTTTCGTCTGATTCAGACGAGCCTCGGCATCCACTTGCTCCTGCTCCATGCGACGCAGCCGGGAGGTCATTTCCCCGGCCTGCAGATCGGTCTGCTTGATCTTGACCAGCATGTCCGCGTGCTTCTGCTCTGCGCCCTCCAGTCGGCGGTTGTGGTGCAGGAACTCTTCGTGCTTCGCAGTGATTTCATGCAGTTGCTTGTTCGCGGAGGCCAGGGCATCGCGGGAAGCCTGCAGTTGCTTGTCCAGAGCCTGGGCCTCGGCGCGCTGGCGTTGCTTGGCCGCTTCGGACTGCTCCATCAGCGTTTGCAGCGCTTTCTGCTGTGCTGTCAGTGCTGCCCCAGTGCCCTTCTCGTCATTGCGCAGCAGTTCCAGGCGTTTCTCCAGTGCGGTGAACTCCGCCTTGCGCTCGTCAAACTTCGAGTTGAGCGCCGTCAACGTGGCATGGGCGTCTTCCGCCTGTCGCAGTTGCTGCTTGGCCAGCACGAGTTTTTCCTCGGTCCCAGACAGACTCAGAATCCTCTGTTCCAGATCCTTCCGACGCTGTTCCGCAGAGGAGTACTTGGTCTCAGAAGTCTTGATCTGGTCTTCGCGGGCCTGTACCAGCACTTGCAGCTCAGCTGCGCGTGCTTTGCCTGTCGCAGCTTCATGTGTGAGGCTCTGCACCTGTGCATCCAGCTGCTGACGCTGGACATTGAGGGACTCGATCTCGCTGATGCGGGAGTCACGAGTCGCGTTCAGACGCTGCACCTCCACCTGCGCATCCGTCTGCTGGGAGTTCAGGGCCTGGAGGGCCAGCTTGAGATTCTGCTGGAGCATCTCAGACTGCTCCACAGACTTCGTCACCATCGTGAGGTTGTTCTCACGCTGGCGGACGAGGCTCAGATTTTCCTGGTGACGTTTGTCCAGGTCAGCCAGGCTTGCCTGACGGGCCTTGGTATCGCCATCCAGCTTGGCCAGATTCTGATCCAGCGCCTTTCCTTCCAGCCGTAGCTTTTCGTTCTGCGACCGGGTTTCGTTCAGGCCTTGAAGCGCCGCGGCCATTTCCTGCTCCCGGAGGACAAGGTTGGTCTGGAGTTCGCGCTGTTGCTTCTCCAATGAGGAGATGTTGTGCTGCAGTGCCTGACGGGCGGTTTCGAGATTGCCCGTCTCTGTGTGCAGTTGAGCCAGGTGATCTTGTGCCGTGCTCAGCGAGTCCGAGGTGCCCGCGAGAGCGGCCTCCTGTTCCAGTAGTTGTTGGACCCGCTCTTCGACGTCCTTCACCTTTGCCTCCACCAGCTTCAGGGAGGAGTTGGCCTGGTGCAGGGCGTCTTCCTCTTGTTGCAGCACGGTCGCACTCTCCAGACGCTGGCGCTCCAGGTTGGCCAGCGTCTGCCCCATGCGCTGCTGCTCCACCTTCTGGTTCGCAATGGTCGCCGTCAGTTCCTGGGCCTGTGAATTTAGCTCGGAGATCCGTGCCTCCATCGCACTGTGATCCTGCCGGCGAGCACTCAGGGAGGCCATTTCCTGGTCCTGCTCGGCACGCAGACCAGTCAGGGCTTGGTGCAGCCTTTCCTCTTCTTCTCGAATCCGGATTGCTCCGGCCTCAGCGTCCAACTTCAACGCTTCGACCTGATGCAGCTCGTCATTGCCACGGCTGATCTCCGTCTGAATACGGCTAAGTTCCAGCTCTGAGTCGATGCGTGTGTTTTGCAGATCCGCGACCGTCTGCTCCAGCAAGTCACGGCTGGTTTGCAGCTTGGCCACATCGTCCCGCAGTTCATCGCGGATGGCTTGTACCTCCGTGTTTTCCGCAGTCACACGCGCCAGCACCTCGCGCTGTTCATTGGCGCGTAACAGTTCCGCCCGGGCCTGTTGCAACTCTGCTTGGGCATTGTTGCTCTGCATCTCAAACGCCACCAGCGTCTGTTGCAGATTCTGCCGCTGACTTTCGAAGGTTGTGATGGCCGCTGCCAGGTTTGCAAGTTGATCCTGGGCGACTTGAATAGAGTCATTCGTGAACTTCAGGTGTTCCTGGCGTTCTTCGTATTCCGCTACCGCTTGCTGCAGTTCTGCCAGTTGTTGCTCAGTATCTTCCTGGCTGCTCTTTGTTTGCGCGAGCGTCTGGCTTGCCTCTTTGATTTGCGTTTGTAAAGCCGTCTGCTGTTTCTCCAGCTCACCGATGCCGCCTTGCAGAGACTGGCGCTGGCTTTCCCAGCCTGTTAGGTCTGCCTTGGCCGCCACCAGGCGCCCCGTCGTTTCCATGAGTTGCTGGGTCGTGATGGCCAGCTGGCTGCGTTTCTCATCCAGGTCGGCCACTTCCGCAGCCAGTTGCACCTTCTTGCCCTCTGCTTCCTGGCAGAACGTGTTCAGGTTTGCCAGGTGGGCTTCTCGTTGCTCGATGTTGCCCGTCAGCAGGGCATACTGCTGTTCATAAGTTCCGATCGATTCCGAAAGCGAGCCCCGCTTGTTCTCCCATTCCTGTAGTTCGGCACGCGAGTGCTCCAGCTCACCTTGAGCATGGAGGAGGGCGTCGGTTATCTCTGTCAGTTTCAGCTTCTGCGCTTCGACTCCCAGGGAAGTCGCCTTCATCTCCTCAAGGCGGCTCTCGGCCGTAGTCAGCTCCGTGAGAGTCCGATTGAGCACCTCCTGGTGTTCCCGGACCTGGTCGCCCAATGTGGAATGTTGTTTCTCAAATCCAGCGACCGTTTCCTGAAGCGACTGTCTCTGGCTTTCCCATCCGCCGAGTTCGGCCCGGGCGATCTCCAGTTCAGTCTGGGCGTCCGTGACGGCTTTCCGCGCCTCCGCCAGCGACCGGTGGTGGGTTTCCTTTTCCAGCAGGGCTGCCTTCAATTCCTCCTGCTCCTTTTTGGCCAGCTCGATCTCTTGCTGCCTGGACGTCAGTTGCGTGCCAGCCTCCTCGAACCGGCTGTCCAGATCCTTCAGGCTCGCTTCTTTCGTCTGGAGCTCCCCGACCGTTTGTTGCAGAGTTTCCCGCTCGCTCTTTGCGACTGCGATTTCGGCCAGCATGGCTTCGAGCTGGTCCTTGGTCTGCTGCAAGGCGGCCTGAGCTGTTTGTGTTTCGGCGAGGACTTGATTCCGGGCTAGATTTTGCGCTTCCTGGTCGACCTTGGCATTCTTCAGCGCTTCCAGTTCCGCCTTTGCCTTCTCAGTCTCCCTTTGGGTTGCGGCCAGTTGGGCAGTCGACTCTTCAAAGCGGCCTTTCAGGGCATTCAGACCCGATTCCTGGGACTGGATCTCGGTGAGAAGCTGGTTCAGGCTGTCACGACGACTCTCTGAGATGGCGATCTCCGCCAGCAGAGCTTCCAGACGGTCCTGCCCCTCCCGAAGGGCGGCCTGTGTGTCAGACAGAGCCTGCTGTTGCTGTTCTTGGGAAAGGATCGCGGTGCGCAGGCTCTGGAGTTGTTGCTCGGCTTCCCGGATTCCCGCTTCTTTGGCTTCCCGTTGCTGGTCCAGCCCGCCGATCTCCAGTTGCAGTCTTTGCTGCTGTGCCCGTTGCTCACTTAGAGCTGCTTCCTGCTTCTGCAGGGCTTGGGCTTGGGCAGCCGCCACCTCCCGGCCCAACTTTTCCTGCTGGTCGCGATTCTGTGATTGCAGTGCTGCCAGAGTGCTGGCGGCATCGGTGGTCTGGCGATGGAGTTGGTCCAATTGCAGGACCTTTTGCTGCTCTTGGGCTTCCAGCGCCTTCAGGCGGTTGATCAGGTGCTCCTGCTTGGAATGGATTTCCAGGTGAAAGGGTTCCTGCGGTGCCACCCTTGGCACCGGCATGGTCACTCCCGACAACGGAGCGACAGGGGCCGTCTCCTTGACCGGGAACCGCTGCGTGGGAGGAGTTGTGGGAGCAGGGGCTTGCTGCGGCAACAGAAAGCGACCGCGCAAAAGCCCAAATGCCAGATCGTCACCATGATGGAGCGACTGGGACTGGATGCGGTTCCCGTTCACATACGTGCCAGAGTCAGACCGCAGATCCCGCAGGTTGTAGCTCCCATGCACATTGGGCTCCATCACAGCGTGCTTGGCAGATATCGTGGAATCGTCCACCACCACGTCGTTGTCCTCCGCACTCCCCAACGTGATCACCCCCTCCAAGGGGACATTGATCTCACGTTCATCTTCAAGGACAAATACAAGTGTGGCCATAGTGGAATCTGTAGTAGCGGCGACCAACATTCTCAAACTCGCAATTATGCAAGTTTTGCAAATTATTGCCGCGTGGGAGGTGAAAGATCGTGTGAAGGGAAACGCCAAAAACTGCCGCTTCTACAGAAATGCAAGGCGGGGCAGAGGCAGACTTATGGCCAGTGCGATCATTGCGAATAGTTTGTCCAAAGTCCAGCAATTGGAAGTGACTTGTGCACGATTCTTCGAAAAAGGTGGAGTTCAGGTTTCCACTTTTTTTGCGTACTGCATGACCCGTGCCTTCACGCTGGACGGCTGCGATCGTACTCAGGTCATTTTTAGGAATGACTGCCGCAGAGGGATGACTTTCTTGTCGAGGTGGTGGGTGGCCTGGATCAGGCGCACTGTCCCGCTACGTGCCCGCATGAGGATCGAGTGGGTCTCGGCCTTGTGGCCGATCAGCTTCACGCCGGGAAGCAGCGGGCTGTCACTGATGCCTGTGGCGCAGAACAGAGCGCTTTCGCCGATCACCAAATCATCCACCAGGTACACCTTGGTCAGTTCCTCCTTGGTGACCATGGCTGCCACCTCATTGCGGTGCTCCTGGTTGTGGAACCACATGCGCAGTTGCATGTCACCACCCAGGCACTTGAGGGCTGCCGCCGCCAGCACCCCTTCAGGTGAGCCTCCCATGCCCACATACAGATCCACCCCGGATTCGGGCAGGGAGGGGGCCACTGCCGCGGTGATGTCACCGTCTGAAATCATCCGCATCGCGGCACCGGCTTCGCGCACTTCGCGGAAGATGTCACTGTGGCGGGGGCGGTCCATCGTTACTACCACCAGTTCCGCCACTCGCTTGCCCAATACGGTGGCTACGTATTCCAGCACCTCGTGCAAAGGCATGTCCAGAAAGCTGCGCGGACCATCCGCCGCCAGCGCCTTCTTCACAGCGGGGCCATAGGCGATCTTGTGACAGTAGAAACTGGGCAGGTTCTTCATCACCGATGGCGCGCCATCGGGCACTTGGGCCGCGGCGATCACGGAGATGCTGTTCGGCAATCCCTTGGCGATGTTCGTGGTTCCGTCGATGGGGTCCAGCGCAATGTTGAAGCGGGGGGAGCCATCCTTCCATGTACCCAGTTGCTCACCCACAAAAATGCCCGGCGCGTTGTCCTTGATCCCTTCGCCGATCACCACTTCACCCTTGATGTCCAGGATGTCGAAGACCCCAGCTATGGCTGTACACGCGGCCGCATCAGCCTTTTCTTTTTCTCCCCGCCCCAGCCAGTGAATGGCCTGCAGCGCGGCGTTCTCGGTGGCCCGTACAAACTCAAACTCCAGAATGCGTTCGAGGTCGAGCGGACTGCGCATGGGAGGGAGAGAGGAAGAGGTCATGGAAACAGAGGCGAAGCGAACGGTGGTCAGAGCAGAAACCCATCAAAGCACAGATGGTTGGAAAAGGGCATGCTTAAAATCCTCCTCCAACTCCCGCAAAGGTACGAAGATGACAGCTTTGCTACGGATCAGCGTCCCTGGGCAGCCTTGCAAAATTGCTCTCTCAGCGATTCCACCGTACCGATGCCCAACCATGCATCATACTCCAGCTTGAACCCTGGGGTGAGGGCAATGGTTTTCAAGGGTGCCGCGTAAGAACACGCCGCTGAGCCCGGAAAGCGGTAGCAGGTCGCCAGTTCACAGCCTGGAGACAGGATTCCCACTGCCAGGCCTGCGGGATTCACCCAAGCCAGCCAGGGCTCGGCGAGTTTGACGTACTCGTTCTTCTGCCCTGGCTGTGACCGTGTGAGGGGTTTGTTCTTCCAAATCTCCTGTGCCTCAGAATAAACCAGAGTATCGAACTCCGGCTGCACAAAAAAGGCTGGCAGTTCTTGATGATGCGCCTTGTGTGACTTTTCCCCTTGGTAGCTAAACCCAAACGTCACTCGCGCCAGAGGGCCATCCAGGATGATGGTTTGTGTCATGACCACCTCCGGCAAGGGGGCTCCCGTAGCCCAGTGGCGTGGCTGGATTCTGGCGAACAACGAGGGACCTCTCGCGGTGCCCTCTTCTCCACCGCCCAATTTTTGGAACTCCAGCACCTTCGCGGGTTCGCCCCGCCAACCACCGCCTTGCACCGGATTGTACCGCCAGGGCGTCCCATTCCACTCCGAGCCATCAGGATCTCCGTAGTAGCTCTGCTGCACGTACCGACCCTTGTCGTAGCTGTTGAGCACGTTCTTTTCAGGGCTCTCTTTCAGACTTAGCCATCCAATGCTGGCCCCTGACTCAAGATCGATGCCGATCTTGAGATGCTCGTTCTCCAGATACTCCCATCTCGCGGCGCGGTCAGCTCCGAGGGCACCGGTCATGGCGAGACACCACGTGAGTGCCGCCAGCAGGAGAGGGGAGTTCTTCATCAGAGGGATCGCGTGGACGTGGCTCCTCACTTGGCACCCTTGATCCAGCTCACCGTCATCTCATTCATGGCCTTGCTGGCAGAGGGAGAGTTGGAGTGACCACTCAGGATGTCGTTGTAGATGCTCTTGCTTGCCAGCGGCAGGGCATTGTAGGCGGCATACACACTCGTCGGAGGGCAGGTGACGTCGATGAATCCCACCGTGACGATGGCCGCTTTGGCCTTTGTCCGTGCCGCGAAGTTCACGCAGTCGAAGTACCGTGCCGCTTCCAGGGACTTCTTGTCGACCACGCCGTCCAGTCCAACGATGGGGAACTTGGGCCAGCCCGCGATCCGGTTCACCACCATGCCGGTATGGTCGCAGCCCGCCGGCACCCCAGCGGCGAAAGCCGTCACCCGGTGATCCAGCGCCGCGGCGGCAAAGGCCTGGAATCCTCCCTGGCTTGCCCCGTACACGATCAGCGTCTTGCCATCCCACTCCGGCTGCGCACAGAGGAAATTCAGGGCCTGCATGAGCCGGCGGAACATGCCGAGGTAATAACACCCCTCACGGGTCTCATTGAGCGCCGTGCGGTATCCTTTGAGAATGCTGCTGTCCACATCCTTGTAAAACTCATCCGGCCGGCCGTTCGGCAGGCCATGGGCATTGATGTCCATCGCCAGTGCACCATTGTTGCTCCAGTAGGCGGCGCTGTTCAGTTGCGCACTCCGTACCCCGGCACCGTGCACCAGCAGCACCGCGGGCAGGGACTTCGGGGCCGCGCCCGCAGGCTTGCAGTAGTACCCTGATACCGGGGCTCCGATGCAGTCCAGCTGCACATCAAAACACTCGGCGTTTTTGACCGCATCCGCCTTCACAGGCGTGAGTTGGGGATTCTGCGGCACGGCGGCCACCTTCTTTTTCTGGTCCGCCCAGAAGGCATCAAAGTCATCCGGCACCGGCAGACTGGGTTTGATCAGGAGGGGTTCGACGCCCGCTCCGCCCATCGCGGAACTTACGGGCTTGCCATCTTTCTCGGCATTCACGCGGCACAGCAGGAAGCCCGGCTCGTCCAGTTTGCCTGTGATCTGGGCATTCCC
>JBGGMQ010000856.1:0-8705 GCA_041287975.1 Verrucomicrobium sp.
CCCGCTGAACCAGGCCTCCAGCCAGCCGATCACGGCACCGCCGCCAGCGAAGATGGCACCGAAGAAAAGAATGTTGATGAGGAACATGGCAACCCCTGCGCAAGCGAACTGGCCGTCCCGCTCCAGGAGGGCTCCGGCCAGCAAGATTACGGGTAACGCAGGAAGGACATTGCTGAAGGGAATGGGCAAGGGCAACAACAGCAAAGCCCCACAGGAAAAGATAATGGCCCCGTAGAGGTGATGGTACACCGGAGGGTCGACGATGTACGTCCAACGAGGACGCAGCATCTTTTCCAGCATGCGAATCGACTTCTGACTCGTGCGCAGCAGCTTGGTCGCCAGCTTGGCGGACATCTGCACATTCAGGATCCGCTCCGGCAGCCAAGGCTCTTTACGAAGGGCCAGACGCAGGCCAATGATCGCGATCACCGCCCCAAAAGGCGTGGAGAAGCCCAGCAATAGAATGGGGAAGCAAAATGGCACCGAAAGCAGGATCAACAGCATCAGGTAGGAGCTGCCCTGCAAAACGAAAATGATTTCCCGTAACCGGATGGGCCTGTCTCCGATGGTATCGATGAGCAAACCGATCTGGCGGGATAGCGGCTGGTGCCCGCCCGTGGCGGTGCCCGGCTCAGTCACAGCTTCTGGCGCGCCTCCGCTCAATGGGGTTGTGGGAATCATCCCTTATGCGGTGCCACACCGGGCTTAAGAACGCCAACGAAATTAATGTTGCACAGCCCCTAGGCGGCCATCAAGCCACGTCCAAATAGCTGGCAAGCTTCTCCTTTAGTTCATTTCGGGCTCGGAAGAGAAGGCTCTTCACCGCCGAAAGAGACATGCCCAGGATCTCGCAGATCTCTTCGTAGGGCATGTCAGCATCTTTTCTCAAACTCACCGCCAGCCTTTGTTTCTCAGGCAAAGCCTGGATCGCCCGATCAATGGCTTCCTCCATCTCCCCCTGTGCGACCACACAGTCTGGATTGTGCCTCTCTGGCGTGGCATGCTCCCGGTGGTGCTCCTCCTGCTCCTCCTCCATGGAGACTTCCTTCTTGCGCCCACGACGGCGCATCTCGTTGAAGACAAGATTCCGGGTGATCGTGAAAAGCCACGTGGTGAACTTGGCGCTGGGCTCATACCGTGCGGCTGAGCGCCAGACACGAACGAACACCTGCTGCGCGATATCGTGGGCGTCGTCCACGTTGTTCAGCATGCGGGTCACCGTACCGATCACCGCACGTTGGTGAACTTCGACCAGCTGCTCAAAGGCCTTCACGTCCCCATTCTTCACCTTGAGCATCAGGCGTACATTCTCCTCATCTGCAGAGTTGTCAGCAGTAGCGGTAGTGTTGGCGGGTGTCGGAGTCCATTCCGGCATGTTCCAAGCTAAGAAGGCTGGAGCAGTTCGCAAGGTCAGGCTGGACATGGACTGCGTAAACCGGGCTGTTTTGAGAAGGTTGCGAAAGTTGTGGAACTTTTTTCGCCCCGTTTCGACCGCTCCGCCTTGATGCCCGCCCAAACTGCCCCCATCTTTGTCATCCCCCTGACCGCCATGCCTGACCCTCCTCCAGCAGAGAACCTCATCCGCGTACGGGGGGCCCGACAGCACAATCTCAAAAATGTGGACGTGGATATTCCCCGGGGGAAGCTGGTCGTCCTCACCGGAGTGAGCGGGTCCGGGAAGTCGTCTCTGGCCTTTGACACCCTCTACGCGGAGGGCCAGCGCCGCTATGTGCAAAGCCTCTCTGCCTATGCGCGCCAGTTTCTGGATCAGCTGGACAAGCCAGATGTCGACTTCATCGACGGTCTGTCCCCTGCCGTGGCCATCGAGCAGCGCACCGTGGCGCACAATCCCCGCTCTACCATCGCCACGGTTACGGAAATCTACGACTACCTGCGCGTCCTCTTTTCGGCGGCCGGGCAGCCCCACGACCCCACGACAGGAGCCCCGCTTCGTAAAACGACGTCTGCAGAGATTGCGGACGAACTCCTGGGCCTGCCCGACGGCACCCGTACCATCGTCCTCGCTCCGGCAGTGGATCACGAGAAAGGCGACTTCCGGGGTCTCTTTGAAAAGCTTCAACGACAAGGCTTCGTCCGCGTCCGCCTGGATGGCGAGATCCTGGAGCTGGACGACAAAATCCGCACCCCGCGTGCCGAGCCTCACTCGATCGAAATCGTGGTGGACCGTCTCGTCATTCGCGAAGGCGTGAGAGCCCGCCTCATGGAGGCGCTGGAAACTGCCCTCAAATGGAATCCGCGTGAGGTGCGCTTTCTGATTGGCAACAACGAGCCGCAAGAGCTTCGCAGCTTCACAACGGCCTTTGCGAACCCTGCGACGGGCCTGGTGCTGGAGGACTTCACGCCAAAGCACTTTTCCTTCAACACGCACCTGGGAGCCTGCCCTGCCTGTGAAGGCGTAGGCACGCTCATGGCCGCCGATCCGCACCTCTTGGTGCCGGACGACTCAAAATCCCTGGCCGATGGTGCCGTCAAGACCTGGTGGACTCGCCAGCCCCGCCTCAAGGCCTTGCACGACCGTACGGTGGAAGCTCTGGCCAAGCACTTCTCTGCCGACCCCAAGCTCCCTTTCAAAAAGCTGCCTGCTGCGTTTAAGGAAGCCCTTTTTCACGGGACTGGTGCCACCGCTGTGGCGACAGGTTGGAAACTCGATGGCAACAAGCGCAGCATTGCCAAACCCTTCGAGGGTCTCCTCACTCAGGTGGAGCGCATGTATGCCGAGACCAAGACGGACAAGCTCCGCTCCATGCTGGCCCGCTTCATGAACCCCCTGCCCTGCAAAACCTGCGAGGGGCGGCGCTTGAAGCCTGAGGTGTTGGCGGTGCTCATTGCCACTGAGGCGGAGGGGCAATCTCCGAAGCTCAATATTCACGACTTCACCCGGCTCGCCATCCGTGATGCCACCCCGTGGATCAGCAAGCTGGTGCTGACCGACCTGCAGCGGACTTATTGCGCAGAACTGCAGCGAGAGATCCTGAAGCGCCTGGAGTTCCTGGAACAGGTGGGCCTGAGTTACCTGTCGCTGGACCGCGAGAGTGGCAGCCTTTCCGGCGGCGAAGCTCAGCGGATCCGTCTGGCCACCCAGATTGGCGCTGGCCTTGCCGGGGTCCTCTACGTGCTGGACGAGCCCAGCATCGGCCTGCACCCCTCTGACAACGAACGCCTCATCGGCACCCTCAAACGGCTGCGTGATCTGGGCAACTCCGTGCTCGTGGTCGAGCATGACGAGGACACCATGCGGGCCTCAGATTGGCTCATCGAACTTGGTCCCGGTGCCGGCCCTCAAGGGGGCCACATCCTCGCCCAGGGCACACCGGCACAGGTCATGAAGGATCAGCGCTCCACCACAGGCGCGTATCTGGACCACCGGCTCACCATTCCAGTGCCGAGGATCCGCAATGCCTGGAGAGGTGCCCAGCGCTCTCTGCAAATCGGCGACTCCCGATCCACCAGCGAGGATCCCGACTGCATCACCGTGCACGGGGCACGGGAGCACAACCTGCGCAATGTCACCGTCTCCTTCCCGCTGGGTTGCTTCATCTGCGTCACTGGTGCCTCAGGCAGCGGCAAGTCGTCCCTGGTGGACACGATTCTGCGTCGCGTCCTCATGCGGCACTTCTACTCCGCCAAGGACGAACCCGGTGAACACGACCACGTATCAGGCATGCACGGCGTGGACAAGGTCGTCGTCATCGACCAGTCGCCCATTGGCCGCAGCCCAAGGTCGAACCCCGCCACCTATGCCGGGGCCTTCACCCCCATCCGCGAGCTCTTCGCCCAGCTCCCCTCCGCCAAGGTTCGAGGGTATGATGCCAGCCGCTTCAGCTTCAATGTTGCTGGAGGCCGCTGTGAGAAATGCGGTGGCGACGGCCTGCTCACCATCGACATGCATTTCCTCAGCGATGTGCAGGTCACCTGTGACCAGTGCCACGGCCGGCGCTACAATACGGAGACTCTGGAAATCACCTACAAGGGACGCAGCATCGCTGAAGTGCTGGAGATGACGGTGGCGGAGGCCTGCCGCTTCTTCGACAAACTGACCAACATCTTCCCGAAGCTTCATGCGCTGGAGCAGGTGGGCCTGGGGTATGTGAAGCTTGGCCAGAGTGGGGCCACCCTCTCCGGCGGGGAAGCCCAGCGCGTCAAGCTCGCCGCCGAACTCGCCAAGAAGGCCACGGGGCGCACGCTCTATTTGCTGGATGAACCCACCACGGGCCTCCATTTTGCCGACATCCAGACGTTGCTCGGCGTCCTCATGCGGCTCCGCGACGCGGGAAACACACTGGTGGTCATCGAGCACAATCTGGACGTGATCAAATGTGCGGACTGGATCATCGACCTTGGCCCTGGCGGTGGCAGCGAGGGCGGACGTGTTCTCGCAGAGGGCACGCCAGAGAAAGTAGCCGCACATCCAGACAGCGTCACCGGTCGCTTCCTGGCCAGGATGCTGCCTGCTGCGTCGCCCAAAGCCAGATCACGTTCTTAGTCCTGCACGGTCTCCCCAATTCAAGCCAGTCTCTTGCCAAAGAATTTCAAACTATCTGCGAGGTGCTCGCTCCAGTACTCCCAGGTGTGTCCGCCAGCGTATTCGTAGTATTCGTGGGGCACTTTCTCTTCTTCCAGCCGTCGATGCAGTTCCCGGTTGTGCTCAAGAAGCGGGTCACTCCTGCCACAGTCAAAGCGCAGAGGGGGCAACTTGGCTCGATTGGCCAGAATGGTGTCGGCCACTCCCATGAGCTGGCCGGGTTTGAGATGATAGTCCTGCAGTGACTCCTCCACGAAGTCCTGCTTCTGGTCATAGTGAGTGATGCTGCTGTGGGCGCTGATTCCCTTGAACCGCTCGGGGTGCAGGGCACCCAACCGCAGGGCACCGTAGCCCCCCATGGACAACCCTGCGATGAAACACGGGGAGTCCTCCACCAGCGGTTCGACCATGGCCGCGAGGGCAGGCACTTCGTCCACGATCCAGGTGGCGTAGTCCGCCTCCACATGGGTGAGATATCCTGATCCATCGCCCCAAAGGCCGTCGGACGGCATGGCCAGCATCATCGGCGGCACTTCCTCATTGCTCACCAGCCGCTGCAGCACGCGGTGCGCCCCGCCTTTCATGGCCCAGGCCCAGTGGCTGCCGTACACCCCGTGCAAGAGGATGACCAGCGGAAGCACCCGCTTGTTATACCCTCGCGGCGCATACAGCGTCACATCAGCCCGCCGCCCCAACGCCTTGGACTTGACGGTCGCGAATCGCAGCCCGGGACCAGTGAATGCAGGGTCGGAAAGTTCTACAGTGCGAAACGGGGAAACAGCGGGCATGAGTCTCCTCGCACCTAGCAGAACTTTCCCGGAACCTTGGAGAATTTTCTCAGTTTCGACCTTCTTGAGAAGAAATTACCCCCTCAATGATCAGATACTACGGCTGCACGGAAAAGTCTGAGTCCGCCAGCGCTCTCAAGACCAGCTCACGCGGCACGCACCAGTCGTCCATCTGCACCAGTTTGACCAGGGCATCCGCCACCTGACGCGGAGTGAGGAATTTGTGCACAGGAGCCTCCCGGTTCGAGGCATCATCCCAGAAGGCCGTGTCCACCCCGCCCGGAAGCAGGGCTGTTACGCGAATGCCATGCGCCGCAGCCTCCTCCTGCAGGCCTTGTGTGAACCCCCGTACACCCCACTTGGCCGCGCAATAGACCGTCTCAGAGGGAATGCCGCGCAGGCTGGCAGTAGAAATAACATTGATGATGTGGCCGTGTTTCGCCGGGATCATCCGGCGCAGCGCCTCCTGGGAGCCGAGAATGGTGCCTTTGAGATTCACGCTTAACATCAGGTCAATCTCGGCCTCACTGTATTCAGTGATCCACTTGTGCCGGGCCAGTCCAGCGTTGTTCACCCAGACATCTGGAGTTCCCCATTCCGCGGCCAGTTTCTCGCCCAGCCCGGCGACGGATTCAGCACGGCTCACATCGCAATGCAGGGGCAGCACTGTCCCCGGTTCGAATCTCGTTGCGGCCGCCTGAAGGCCTGGCACGTCCACGTCCGCCATCACCACGCGGGCCTCCAACTCCAGCAGCGCCTCGCAAACCGCGAGCCCAATGCCTTTGGCTGCACCCGTTACCACACAAATTTTCCCTTTGAGGTCCATGAAGCATCTTTAGGGAAGTGCCGACACTCTGGCAAGCTTGAAGCGGCTCTCCGCGTATGGTGTGCGCGATTGTTTGACTCTCTCGCCGTTCCCGCCATTCTCCACCCTCCATGCCCACCCGTCGCTCACCAGAAGAACTTCGCTCTTACCGCTGGTTTGGTCCCAATGACCTCCGCTCTTTCGGCCACCGCTCCCGCGCCCGGCAGCTGGGCTTGGGTCCTGAGGACTGGCAGGGCAAACCTGTCATCGCCATTCTCAATACCTGGTCGGAGATCAATCCCTGCCACCTCCATTTCAAGATCCTGGCAGAGAACGTCAAAAAGGGCATCCTCCAGGCAGGCGGGATGCCCATCGAAATTCCGGTACTCTCACTCAGTGAGAACTTCATGAAGCCGACCACCATGCTCTATCGCAACCTGCTCGCGATGGAGACAGAGGAGGTCCTGCGCTGCCATCCCATTGACGGGGCAGTGCTCCTGGGTGCCTGCGACAAGACGACACCAGCCCTGATCATGGGAGCCCTCAGTGCGGCGCTGCCCTTCATCTTTGTCCCCGGTGGCCCCATGCTGCGCGGCCAGTGGCGGGATCAGACACTCGGTAGCGGCACGGATGCCTGGAAATACTGGGCCGAGCTCCGCGCTGGGACCATCACGCAGAACGAATGGTGTGAAATCGAGGACGGCATTGCCCGCTCCCACGGCCACTGCATGACCATGGGCACGGCCGCCACGATGACCGCAGTGACCGAAACCCTTGGACTCAGTCTGCCGGGCTCCTCCAGCATCCCAGCCAGCGATGCACGCCATTGGCGCATGGCTGCCTCGTCAGGTCGCCAGATCGTGGAGAACGCCTGGATCGATCTCAATCCGTCTCAGTTCCTCACGAAGGAAGCCTTTCACAATGCCATCGTCGCCGACATGGCCGTGGGCGGCAGCACGAATGCCATTGTCCACCTCATCGCCATGGCGGGCCGGGCTGGGATCAAGCTGCCCCTTTCTGACTTCGACGCCGTCTCGCGCATCACCCCGCGCCTGGCGGATCTCCGCCCGTCGGGACGGTTCCTGATGGAGGACTTCTATTTTGCGGGCGGCCTCCCTGCCCTGCTCAACCAACTGCGCGACATCCTCCATGTCGACTGCCCCACGGTGAACGGCCACACCCTCGGTGAAAACATCGCCGATGCGGTGATCCACAACACGGAGGTCATCCGGCCCCGCGACAAGGCCCTGTCTCCGGAAGGCGGCACCGCCGTGCTCACTGGCAATCTTTGCCCTGATGGTGCGGTGATCAAACACAGCGCCATGGAGGAGCACTTCCAGATCCACACCGGCCCCGCCGTTGTCTTCAAAGACTACGAAGATCTCGCCGCCCGTCTGGATGATCCGGACCTTCCTATCACTGCCGAGTCCGTGATGGTCCTCCAAAGTGCCGGCCCCGTGGGTGCCCCTGGCATGCCGGAGTGGGGCATGCTCCCCCTGCCGAAAAAGCTCCTCGAAGCAGGCGTGCGCGACATCTTGCGCCTCAGCGATGCCCGTATGAGCGGCACCAGCTATGGTGCCTGCATTCTCCACGTCGCCCCTGAAAGCGCGGTCGGAGGTCCCCTCGCCTTCGTTCGTGATGGCGATCTGATCACGCTCAACATCCCCGAGCGTCGCCTGACCCTGGAAGTGAGCGATGAGGAACTCGCCATCCGTCGCGCCGACTGGCAGGCTCCAGCCCGCAAGGTGGATCGCGGTTACCTTCACCTCTTCCTCAATGAGGTCACCCAGGCCAACGAGGGCTGCGATCTTCGGTTCCTCCATCACACCGGCACCCCCACCCCTGAGCCACGGATTCACTGATCCGCGCATTGCGCCGTCGCACTTTCTCCGCAATTTACGTCCCTTCTCTCCATGCAAACGACCTTCACTCCCGCTGACCTCCAACGCTCCGTCATCTCCGTGCCCCCGCTCTGCCGGGACGCCAGCTTCAAGGTGGATGCGGCGGAAAACGCCAAGCTGATCAAACACATTGAGTCCGGCGGTGTGGACATATTCCTCTACGGCGGAAATGCCAACTTCTACAACATCGCCCTCAGCGAATACGAAGAAGTGCTGGACACCCTGGAGTCAGTTGCAGGAGCCAACTCCCTCATCATCCCCGCTGTGGGTCCTTTCTATGGTACGATGATGGATCAGGCGGCGATCCTGGCGAAGAAGAACTACCCCACCGCCATGGTGCTGCCCACCACTGCCGTCTCCAAGCCCGATGGCGTGCGTGAAGCTGTCCTGCGTTTCGTAGAAAAGTTCGGCCGCCCCGCCGTCCTCTATGTGAAGGATGAAGGCTATGTGAATGTCGAAGTGGTGAAGTCCCTGGTAGATGCCGGAGCCATCTCCTGGATCAAATACGCTGTCGTGCGTGAAGATCCCGCGAATGACCCCCTCCTCGAAGCCATCTCCAACGAGGTGCCCCGCGAGCTGCTCGTGAGCGGCATCGGTGAGCAACCCGCCATCGTTCACTGGACCAAATTCGGTGTGCATGCCTACACTGCCGGATGCGTCTGCGTCGC
>JBGGMQ010000857.1:0-2860 GCA_041287975.1 Verrucomicrobium sp.
CCATCCAAACGGGTCTCACTCTTCAAGGTGGCGATTTGCGCCCCGGCAGTACCCGGCCTACGACTCAGGGAGTCACCTTTGCCGCGGGCGACAAGCTCGGCACTCTCTGGGTGGACGGTGATTTTGCCTTCGAGTCTGGCAGCCTCACCTTCCAAGTTAACGCTGCTAGCTTCAATGTAAGCGGTCTGGCCGACCCTGCTGGCGAAAATTATGCCGCCACCATCGCCGCTCTCCCTACCACTCACTCGGCGGAGCTGGCCACATCCGTAAACCAAGGCACCGACCAGCATGACAAACTCATCATCAACGGTGCGATAAATGGGACCGCGGCAGGATCCCGCACTGTCAATCTGCTGGCATTGGAAGGTGCAGCATTCCTTGCAGGAGATGTGTTCAACTTGCTGGACTGGGCCAATCCTCTCAACCATGCGGCCTTCAGCGCTGATCCGACTTTTGTGCTGCCCGACATCTCCGGCAGCAATTTGAGGTGGGACACCAGCCTCTTCGCAGCCCAAGGTATTCTTGTGGTCACAAACGTGCCGGAACCCTCTCGGGCCATGCTGTTGATCACAGCCATTGGGCTGTGTGTCTTCCGGCGCAGGCGTGCAGTGCAAAGGCTCTAAAGATCGAGCTCGTCCGCTTCGTTGAAACGGCCATCACACAGCCTGCCATCCTTTCCGCCCCCGAAACCTCCACTCCACTGAAATCATGCTACGACGCTTCTTCCGACTCGCGCTCTTGCTTCTGAGCACCAGTTCATTAGCCATTGCCACCGCCGCCCCTAAACCCAACATCGTCTTCATCCTTGCCGATGACCTCGGCTCCTATGACGTCGGCTGGCGCGGCAGCGAGATCAAGACTCCGCATCTCGATGAGCTGGCCCGCTCCGGTGCGGTGCTGGATCAGTTCTACGTTCAGCCGGTGTGCTCTCCCACTCGCGCCGCTCTCTTGACCGGACGCTATCCCTCACGCTACGGTTTCCAGACCGGCGTGGTGCGCCCGTGGGCCCAGTATGGCCTGCCGTTGGAGGAGCGAACCCTCCCGCAGGCTCTCAAGGAGGCAGGCTATGAAACTGCCATCACCGGCAAGTGGCACCTCGGCCACTTCCAGCCGGCCTATCTTCCCACGAAGCGCGGCTTCGACCACCAGTACGGTCACTACAACGGAGCGCTCGATTACTTCACCCACATTCGCGATGGCGGCTTCGACTGGCATCGCAATGACCAGGAAAATCACGACGAGGGCTACTCCACGGAGCTCGTGGGCAAAGAGGCCGCCCGACGCATCCGTGAGCGGGACAAGTCGCGTCCGCTCTTCCTCTATGTCCCCTTCAATGGTGTGCATTCCCCGCATCAAGTACCTGCCGGGTATGAAACTCCCTACACGCAGTTCGAGGGCAAACGCCGCACCTATGCGGGCATGGTCACAGCTCTGGATGCCGCAGTAGGCCAGATCGTGAAAGCCGTGCGCGATGAGCAACTGTCTCCGAACACGTTGATCATCTTCTCCAGCGACAATGGTGGTCCCAATCCCAAGGCCCTCACCAGCAACGGTCTCTTGCGCGCTGGCAAGGCCACGGTCTACGAAGGCGGTGTCCGCGTGTGCGCCTTCGCTACCTGGGAGGGCAAGATCAAGCCCGGAACGGTCATCAACACACCCATCCACATTTCGGACTGGTACCCCACCCTGCTGGCACTTGGCGGTGCCCCCGCCACCCAGCCTCTGCCTCTGGATGGAGTGGACATCTGGCCCGTGCTGACTGAGAACGCCTCCTCCTCCCGCAAGGAGATCTTGATCAACACTGCACCTACAGGCGGGGCCATCCGTATCGGCGACTGGAAGCTCGTCATTGGCGGAGCCAATCGCGATGACGAAGAAGGTCCTGGTGATGAACCGAAGGGCAAGAAAGGCCAGGCCAACAGGGAATCGAAGCTTGAGCTGTTCAATCTGGCCAGCGACATTAGTGAAAAGAACAACCTCGCCGAGGCCAACCCCGCCAAGGTGCAGGAACTCCGCACCCGCTACGAGGCCCTTGCCAAAGAAGCCGTCGCCCCCAAAAGCGGACCGGCACCCAAAGGCTACCAGAGCCCCAAAGTCTGGGGTCAGGCAGAGTAAGAAGCCAAGGGTTTTTCTTTGCTGCCGGCAAAGCGGTGATTTCTTCGTTCTCTTCCCATGGCCGCCCCAAGCGGTCATGGGACTCGCAACCTCATATCAGGGACGGAATTCAGTGTTGCCAAAAATGAGAATGCAGTAGTAGGTGCCACACCCTGCTGTATGAGTAAGGTTTTTACAAAAGTTCCAGAGCATCAAAAACATCCCCTGACGCCGCTGCAGTCGGCGATGCTGTTCCACAGTCTCAGGTCACCGGGGCTGGGAGCCTATGTTCAGCAGTTCATCATCAAGCTGCACGAGCCTCTGGACGTGGCGAGATTTGAGTCTGCATGGCGGCATGTGATCAAGCGCCACGAGGTGCTGCGCACACGTATCTGCACCGACAGCGCGGGAAACTTCGTGCAGTATTTCACTGGGCAGGCGGAATTGGAATTTGAAATCCGCGACCTGGGGCACTTATCAGAATCCGGGCAGACGAAACAGATTGAAGAGTTCCTCGCAACGGATCGATGGCAGGGGTTCGATATTGCCAATGGCAACCTTTCGCGATTCCACCTCTTTGTTCTTGGCGAGGCCCTCTCCCAGTTTGTCTGGACTTCCCACCATGCGATCCTGGATGGTCGCTCACGGCGGGAAGTGCTCCAGGAATTCTTCGCCATCTATGATGTGGATGAAAGCACTCCCAGCCGTGCTTTGAAAGAGAGACCCAGCTTCACCGAGCATCTTCAGTGGATGCAGCAGAGGGAAG
>JBGGMQ010000858.1:0-2708 GCA_041287975.1 Verrucomicrobium sp.
ACGGAGACGGTGCTCGTGCCAGGACTCGGGCAAGTGTCCTCCAAGGGGATCTGGGGCGAGTCGAACATCAAGCAGTGGAGTGACCCTGCACTGCAGGATGCCGCGGAAGAAGTGCCCGCCATCGACTTCACTCCCGAAGGGCGTCCCGCGGGGGAATCCACGGGCATTCTGGAGTTCCAGTTCTCCGGTCTCGATGGCGCGGCGCCTGTGTACAAGGTGAAGATCAATGAAGCCAGTGGGGAGGTTTGGATCGAATGAGGATCTCTTTCCACAGAGCTTCAGGAAACAAAAAAGGCTTCAGCCTTTCCGAGGTTGCCTGTGCCCTTGGGTTGCTTTCCATTGCGATGCTGCCCCTGCTTGGGGTGCTGGCCGTGGGCATGGATGATGCCAGGCTGGCTGCGGGCCGGCGGGAGCTGGGGGCCATGCGCACCACCATGCGCCAGATGCTGAAGAATACGGACTGGCCGCTGGAAAGCAGCAAAGGCGGCAACTGGACCGCAAGCTGCGACCTGGATGAGAATGGCAGCCCTCTGATGGGGCAGGGGAAGTCGGCAGCACTCGCCAGCGTGAAGGTGGAGATGAAGGGTGGCCCTGCGGCAGGGTATGAAAGTGATTTCCTGGAATCGGTGAGGCTGGTGTTCACCGTGCCGGGCAGCGAGACCCGGCTGGGTGAGTGTGTCATCCAGCGCAGCAGGAGGGCACCCGTACCATGAGTGACCGGCCGCACTATCACAGAGGCTTCACCCTCGTGGAGATGCTGGTGTCCGTGGTGCTCACGACCCTGATCTGCCTCATGGTGGCGGACATCGCCTCGCGGTCAGTGGAAACGGTGGGCACGGCCTCCGGCAAAATGACGGCAACGGAAAAGCTGGCCCGGTTGCACCAGTTGCTGGCGAATGACTTTGCGGCCCTGCCCTTGCTGGAAGACCGCCCCTCGCTCTCGGCCAGATCCTATGGAGCAGGATGGATGCTGACACTGCAACTGCCGGTGAAGCGGCGTGATGCCCAGGCACCCGTGGGCCAGTCGGCCTGGCGGCGGGTGGTGTACCGCTGGGACAGCGCGCAGAGCGCACTCACGCGGCAGGATTATCTCGAAGGAACCAGCCCGGTGGACCCCATTCCCGTGATCACGGGAGTGATGACGTGGGAGCCTGAGTTCCTGGATGCCAGCGACTTTACCAGAACAGGGACCGCCGAGTGGTCTGCGCAGAGCCTTCCCGTCCTCCTGAGGCTGCAGACGCGTTTCAGCGGAGTGTGGGAGGAAGGCACGCGGGAGGAGCTTCATTCCGCCACGGGGCAGGGGCGTGTGTACAGCCTTTCCCTCCCGGTGGGAGCCCGTTGATTCATGAAACCCATGTTAACTTCACCGAACCGCGCCCTGCGACAGAGAGGGGCAGCCCTCCTCTGGAGTCTGCTGCTCTGCGGGTGCCTGGCCATGCTCTGCGTGACCTTCCTCTCTGTGAGCCGGAATGCCTCCAAGTCCGCCACGCGCAGCCAGCATGACCTGGTGGCCGAGGAACTGATGGACTCTGCGCAGCAGGAAGTGCTGGCCAAGCTGGGTGAGGCGTACCAGATTGAGGCGGGTGTGGGAAACAACCGCAAAGGGCATGTCGCGGCGTCGCCAGGGCTCCTGGAGGTGCGGCGCTATGATCAAAAGCTGAACCGCGGCAGCCAGACGGGGGCGGCAGCCTTCACGGGAACCAGGGAAACTCCGGCATTCTTTTCCCAACCTTTCTCAACCACCTTTGACGGGATGTCGGCCAATCCCCGCTGGATTCCGCTCTTTTCCTGGAAGGAGTTTGCTCCACGGCTCAAGCACTTGCGCATCGCTGGCGGATCTGCGGATACGGAGAACCCGGCCTACAACCCGGCGGTGTCCTTCAACATCAACACACCCAACAACCCTTTTACGCCGGGTGTGACGCTGCTGTCGGGCATTCCCCAGGGGGCTGAGGTGCTGGTGCGGGAGCGCCGGGATGGGGCCTATGCGGGTACGGGCTCCGATGCGGACTTTCGTCTCAGCACTGGGCAGTCCTCAGGCGAGCGGCCTGTATGGGTGCAGTGGATTCCCGTCTTGAAGGATCCTTCATTGCCGCCTTCCAGTACGAACCCCATGGTCGGGCGCTACGCCTACTGGGTGGATGTGGAGAACACCAAACTGCGTGCCGACCAGTCCCTGCGCAACTGGCGTGACCAGCCGCAGTATGTGCGACTGGCGGGTGAGCCTGACGCGGGTGAGGGCGGCGAGTCCTGGTTCAGCCAGGGTGAGACCAATTCTGCCAGACTCATCCGTGCGGACATGGAAAGGGCCCTGCCAGCAGCCGCAGGTGATGATGAATCCACGACCGTCGGTCAGCCTTCCCGGGGAAACAGCCAGGTGGGTGGTTTCGCCGCTGGGGCGGCGGCAGAGGCGCGCGAGGCATGGCTGGGCTGGCATGATGGGAACCCACCCCCCATGGCGGACGCGAGGACGGTGGACTGGGACTTCCTCGAAGCACCGTGGCCGAAGGCGCAGCAAGGGCTGACCGTCGCTGGCTTGATGAAGGAGTACCGCAATGCGTGGGCGAATGACAAGACCAGCAAGCCCATGTTTCCCTGGACGCTGGGCAGCAGGGCCACCTACGCCAAAGGCGGTGCGGGTGAACGTGCCAAGCTGGAGATGCTGCACCAGACGGCGACCTCCTCACTGACGCTCTTCGGCCATGAGG
>JBGGMQ010000859.1:0-3509 GCA_041287975.1 Verrucomicrobium sp.
ACGCAAGTGGGATGCGGCCAGGCCGTAGGCAACCCCACCGGGTGCGAAATTGAAGTCCCCACATAGCAGCACTGGCTCTTTCTCCATCACCGACCCCAGCCAGTCAGCTCCCATGAGAGCCCGCATTTGAGCCAACCGCTCGCGACGGCTTAAACCGAGGTGAGTGGATACCACATTCACCTGCTGTTCTCCCACGCGAAGGCGCACCCAGATGGCGGAGCGCTGCTCAGGCCACCAGTTCCGTGGATCGCTGGGCAGTTCCGCTATCTTGACGACCTCCAGGGGCCATTTACTGAGGATGGCGTGACCATACCGCTCCTGCTGGCGAATGACCGTGGGGCAGAAGACCAGATGATAACCTGTCAATTCCGCCAGGACTGTCGCTTGATCCTCACCCCGAGACCGGGAACGTCCATGCTCCAGCTCCTGCACCGCCACAATATCTGGCGCATAGTGCTGCAACACCCTCGCCACACGGCGAGGGGAGACCCGGCCGTCCATGCCGATGCAACTGTGCGCGTTGTAACTCATGATGCGGATCAGCGCACCAACCTCAGCCCAAGGGCTGACTTCGATGGCCTTCTCCCGTCCAAGCAAGTGCAGCGCCGCCGCCCGCAGCTTCGACGGGCGCACATACGCCTGGCCCGAGATCCCTGCCGTGCGTGGCGGAACGAGAAGGAAACCCTGAGTTTCCTCTGCCCCTGAACTGGCGTGAGCTCCGCGTTCCTCTGCAAAGGTCCAGGGTCGGGAGTGGGGTCCCCATCCCAGAAGCACCAAGTCACCCGAATTCGGATTGTCGCAAAAAGTGGCCAGGTCTGATGCGAGTTCCTGCCGGAGCGGCTCGGGATGTCCCTTGAACAAGGGTGCAGACTCGCGGACATCGCACTGCCCTCCCTTGTAGTACAATGTGAAAGAGCCCTCAGCAGTTTTCAGCAGTGCGCTGGGAACTTGCTTTTCCTCCACCAGAAGTCGGGCAAGTTTTTCACGCACGACGGCGTCCATGGGCTGATTGAAGTAAATATGCCCCACCGGGCCGACGGCCGCGATGGAGAAGCCGCGCTTCATGTCACCTTCTGAAATGGCAGACTGAAGGTCAGGCCGGCTCTGCTGGGTGCGACTGTTGCACGAGGGGTTCGATGACTGCACAGGACGCCGTGAATGAGCGGTGGGAGGTGCCACACCCAGGCAGTCTGAAATGATGCGGTCGATGCCCCCGGGAATCTCCGTGGCAAAGGAACGGGTGCGCTCCTGTCCATGGTCGGAGAAAATCCAAACTTGGTAGTCCCGACGTCGGGAGCGATGTGCCGCCCGGTAGAGATTCTTGATGGCGCGGTCGATGCCTTTCAACGACCAGTGGGCAAACTTGGAACCCGGTCCCCGGCGATGGGACAGCTCATCATAACCAAGAAAATTGAGGTGCACGATGGGGAGCCCCCGCGTGACGTCCACCTTTCCCCCCACAGTCACAATCTCCCGAAGACCGATGCCGATGAAGGTGCGGGAGAGGACCATCCCCATCTCGCTGCTCCAACTCTGACCCCGGAAAATGCCCGCGAAGGCAAAGGGCAATGCGATGATTACCTCAAGGAACAGCAGGCCGACAATCCGCGCTACGGCGGGAATGTTCAGCAGGACAAAAAGAAGGATGCTGCCGAATTTTCCCGAGCGCCACATGTCACCCAAGCCATTGCTGGCAGCGCAAAAGTGACTCTCCTCGAGATCAGCGCCACCAGAGTAGATGTTGGACCATGAACTGCCGCCTTTGAGAAGCCCCTCGGCCCGGCGCTGAAATCCCGCTTCAAATTTTTTAGCCCACTCCGAGTAGTACATCATCCCGATCTCCCCGGTCTCCCGATCCCGGAAGCTAAATGCGGGCACGCCCGCCTTCACCCCGTAGTGCAACTCCGCCTGCACGGCGGGAGTGGTGCTGGGCAGGCCAGAGTAAAAGGTGGTGAGATCGTAGTCATTGCGATCTCGCAACTGCTTCAGGAAAGGCATCTTGCCTTTGCCAATCGCCTCCTCCAGTTGGTGCCTCGACAGTCCGTCAATCTGGATGAGCAGCAAGCCCGGCTCTTCCCCGGCATCCTCCGAAGTGGTGAGACCGAGGTGACGAATGGCCCATTCGCTGCGGCTGAACCGGCGACGCCACCGGTGGAATACGGACTCGATTTTGTCGAACATGAAAATGTCAATGGACCACGGGTTGCCTCTTCTTTCCTCAAACCACGACCGCATTCACGAGCGCCTCCGCCCGGTGGGTCAGAAGTTTCCACTCCATGCCGATGCGTTCGACCAGGGTGCCCCAGGGCGTTTGTTCAATCGCCTCGCGATGCCGCAACGTTTGCTGCCGGACCTCGGCATAGAACTCGAGAGCCTGCTTCGCGCAGCTTTCACGAGAGAAAGTCTCAGCCGTCTGCTGGGCCTTCTCTGAGAACGCCTTGAGGCGCTGCGGCTCTGCATGAATGCGCTCGATCATAGTGGCGAAGCGGCGCGTCGAAGTTTTGGCAGGCAGCATAAAACCATTTGAGTCATTGATCAGCACCTCGCGCACCCCGGGGGCATCCAGGGCTACGACGGGCAGGCCTGCGGCCATGGCCTCTGCCAGTACAAGGCCCTGGGTTTCGCTCATGGAAGCAAAGGCGAACACGTCCATCGCGTGGTAGGCATTCGCCAGCGTCCTGCCGCTCAGCTTGCCTGCGATGTGCAAGCGATCCGTAAGACCGTGCCGGGCAAACGCCGCTACCACAGAATCCTCCGCCGGACCGGCACCGACCACGAGGACTCGGGTTGCGGGAGCTTTTTTTGCAAAGGCCACCATGGCCTCGGCGAGGTATTTGAGATTCTTTTCGGGTGCGAGACGGCCCACATGCCCAACGACAAATGCATTCTGAGGGATCTTCATCTTCTTCCGGAAACTCTCCCCGTCCCCTCTGGCGAAGGCCTTCACATCAATGCCCGTGGGCACCACTCGAACAGGCGACTCCACTCCGCGGCTCTTGATCAGGTCAGCGATGCTCTCGCTCGGGGCAATGACCCCATCACAAAGGTTTGCAAACTGGGTTGAGAGATTGATGGCCACCTCTCTCAACGCTGGAGAATCAAACGGCACATAGTGGGTGTAGTCTTCATACCGAGTGTGGTGGGTAAAGACGACCGGAACGTTCTTGCTGGCTCCCACACGCAGTGCTGTCGCACCGAGCAAAAAAGGGTGGTGGGCATGAATGATGTCAGCCTTGAATTGGTCCAACCGGTCCGAAAGGGCCGCTGCCAGGGGCAGACATACGGAAAAGTCGCTGCCATTGAAGTTCTGGATGGCGGCCACACGCTCCACATAAGCCTCCTGCCGGGATGAGGGCGGCTTGCCCTCAAAGGTGGGAGCCACCACCAGCACTCCGTGCCTGCGACGCCGAAACTCCTCGGCAAAAGTGCTCACGGAACGGGCCACCCCACCGACGTGCGGCAGGTACGTGTTTGTCATCATGCAGATGTTCATGAAAGGTCTGTGCGAG